>JAEZGP010000630.1 GCA_023437285.1 Actinomycetes bacterium
ACCCCACCCCCACCGGCCTGCCCCTGACGGCCGCCCGCGCTCTCCTGGGCGACAGTCGCCACCCGTGACGCCGTCGCCCGCTGACCGCGTCGTGCTGGCCGCACCCTGCTGACCGCGTCCTGCTGACCGCACCCCACTGGCCGCACCCTGACCCCACTGGCCGCACCCTGCTGACCGCGCCCCCCGCCGACCGCACCCCACTGGCCGCATCCCTTGATCGCTATCTCGGGCACGATCGCGCAGCCACGCGGTCAACGATCGTCAACCCAGGTGCAACCGCGCAGCCATGCGCACCAACGTCACGACGCCAGGTACGAACACGCAGCCACGCCACGCATCCGTACCCGAATCCGCGATCAACGAACGCCGCCCGGGCGCCGCGCGGGGCGTCAGCCGGTCACCGGGGTGGTGAGCCAACGACGCAGCGTCTCGGCACCCGTACGGATCTTGGGGATCTCGACGTGCTCGTCGCGCTTGTGGGCGAGGTTCGGGTCGCCGGGGCCGTAGTTGAGCGCCGGGATGCCCATGGCGGCGAACCGGGACACGTCCGTCCAGCCCAGCTTGCCGACCGGCGACTCGCCGACCACGTCGAGGAACTGGCGGGCGGCGGGCCGGTCGAGTCCGGGCAGGGCGCCGGGGGCCGAATCGGCGAGCTCCAGCTCGTACCCCTCAAAGATTTCGCGGAGGTGGGTGAGCGCGTCGGCCTCGCTGCGGTCCGGCGCGAACCGGAAGTTGACCGCGATCTCGCACCGGTCGGGGATGACGTTGGAGGCGACGCCGCCGGTGATGTGTACGGCGTTGAGGCCCTCCCGGTACGCGCAGCCATCGATCGTCACCTGGCGCGCCTGGTAGGCCGCCAGGCGCCGCAGGACCTCGCCCGCGTCGTGGATCGCGTTGTGGCCGTGCCAGGAGCGGGCGGAGTGGGCCCGGGTGCCGTGGGTACGCACGATGACCCGCATGGTGCCCTGGCAGCCTGCCTCGACCAGCCCGTGGGTGGGTTCGAGCAGGATGGCGAACGAGCCGTCGAGCCAGTCGGGCTGCTGCTGGCTGACCTTGAACAGCCCGTTGCGTTCCGACTCGACCTCCTCGCAGTCGTAGAACAGGTACGTGACGTCGTAGGCGGGTTCGTCGACCGTCACGGCCAGGTGCAGGGCGATGGCCGAGCCGGACTTCATGTCGGACGTGCCGCAGCCGTACATGAGGTCGCCGACGACCGTGGCCGGCAGGTTGTCGGCGATGGGCACCGTGTCGAGGTGTCCGGCGAGGATCACCCGGCTGGGCCGGCCCAGGTCGGTACGCGCGCACACGACGTTGCCCAGCCGGGACACGCTCAGCCGGCCGGCGGCGAGCAGCGCCGCCTCGACCGCGTCGGTAATCTCCTGCTCGTCACCGGAGACGGATTCGATGTCGACCAGGGCCCGGGTCAGGGCTACGGGATCAGCGAGGATCTCCGGGGTGAGCACGGCAGCCATGACCATGGACCCTACCTGCCCGCGCGGCGTCGGACCCGGTAGCGTAGCGGCCGTGCAGCCCGAGAACATCACCGACAGCCCGGCGTGGGGGTACGGCCTCGCCACCGTCACCGAGTCGGGGCAGGTGCTCGACACCTGGTTCCCGACCGGCGCTTTCGGTCTGGGCCAACCGCCCGCCGACGCAGCCCGGCCCGAGGGCAGCGTCGAGGTGGCGATCAGCTCCCTCGCTGACCCGCCCAAGGACGCCTCCGACGTGTACCTGCGCCTGCACCTGCTGTCCGCGCGCCTCGTGCGGCCGCACGGCGTCAACCTCGACGGCATCTTCGGCCTGCTCGCCAACGTCGCGTGGACCTCGGCCGGCCCGTGCCGCCCCGAGGACGTCTCCGACCTGCAGCTGGCCGAGCGCCGCGCGGGTCGCCGCCTCGTGGTGTACGGCATCGACAAGTTCCCCCGCATGGTCGACTACGTGGCGCCGAGCGGCGTGCGCATCGCCGACGCCGACCGGGTCCGCCTGGGCGCCCACCTGGCCCCCGGCACCACGGTCATGCACGAGGGGTTCGTCAACTACAACGCCGGCACGCTGGGCACCTCCATGGTGGAGGGACGCATCTCGGCCGGTGTCGTGGTCGGCGACGGCTCCGACGTGGGCGGCGGGGCGTCCATCATGGGCACCCTGTCGGGCGGCGGCAAGGAGCGCATCGTCGTGGGCGAGCGCTGCCTCATCGGCGCCAACGCCGGCATCGGGATCTCCCTGGGCGACGACTGCGTGGTCGAGGCCGGCGTCTACATCACGGCCGGCTCGAAGCTGACCTTCCCGGACGGCCGGGTCGTCAAGGCCCGCGAGTTGTCCGGCGTGAGCGGCCTGCTGTTCTGGCGCAACTCGGTGACCGGCGGGCTGGAGGCGCGTCCCCGCAAGGGCACCGGCATCGAGCTCAACGCGGCCCTGCACGCCAACCAGTAGCTACAACCGGGACGCGACCGCGGCGATCCGCTCGTCGGTGGCGGTCAGCGCGAAGCGCACGTGCCGTTCGCCGGCCGGCCCATAAAACGACCCGGGGCTGGCGATGATGCCGCGCTCGGCGAGCCAGTCCACAGTGACCCAGCAGTCCTCGTCGCGGGTGGCCCACAGGTAGAGGCCGGCCTGCGAGTCGTCGATGCGCAGCCCGGCGCCGGTGAGCGCGGCGCGCAGCACCTCGCGGCGGGCGGCGTAACGCTGGCGCTGCTCCGCCGCGTGATCCTCATCGCCCAGCGCGACGATCATGGCGGCCTGGACCGGGGCCGGCATGAGCATGCCGAGGTGCCGGCGCAGGGCGAGCACCTCCCCCACGATGGCCGGGTCACCCGCCACGAACCCGGCCCGGTAGCCGGCGAGGTTGGAGCGCTTGGACAGCGAGTGCACCGCGACGATGCCGTCGACCGAGTCGCCGCACACGCTCGGGTCGAGCGCGGACACCGGCACGGCGCCGTCGCCGTACGTCAGTTCCAGGTAGCACTCGTCGCTGGCCACGACGGCACCGCGGGACCGTGCCCACGTGATCACCGCCGCCTGCTCCGCCGGGGCCGCCACGCGGCCGTGCGGGTTGCCGGGCGAGTTGATCCAGACGAGCCCGACCGGACCCGGGACGGCGTCCAGCTCGGCCGGGGTGTCGGCCCGCGCCACGGTCGCCCCGACCATCCGGGCGCCGACCTCGTACGTGGGATAGCACACCGACGGGATCACGACCGTGTCGCCCGGCCCGAGGCCGAGCAGGGTCGGCAGCCACCCGACCAGTTCCTTGGAGCCGATCGTGGGCAGCACCGCCACGTTGTCGGCCGCGCCGCAGCGGCGGATCACGTACTCCTGGATCGCCGCGCGCAACGCCGGCGTACCGGCGGCGAGCGGGTAGCCGGGGGCGTCGGAGGCGTCGGCCAGCGCGGCCCGGATGACGGCGGGCACCGGGTCAACCGGGGTACCCATGGAAAGGTCGATCAGGCCGTCGGGGTGTGCCGACGCCCGCGCCTTGGCAGGCGTCAGCAGGTCCCACGGAAAGTCCGGCAGCGCGGCGGAGCGTGCGGCCACTGCGCCGGTCAGTGCTCGCGCGGCGGCTGGCTGGCCACGAACGAGGCGTCCTTGTCCACCTTGCCGAGCTTCGCGGCCCCGCCGGGCGAGCCGAGGTCCTCGAAGAACTCGTAGTTGGCGCCCGTGTAGTCGCGCCACTGCTCGGGGACGTCGTCCTCATAGAAGATCGCTTCGACCGGGCAGACCGGCTCGCACGCACCGCAGTCGACGCACTCGTCGGGGTGGATGTAGAGCATCCGGTTGCCCTCGTAGATGCAGTCGACCGGGCACTCCTCGATGCACGCCTTGTCCAGCACGTCGACGCACGGCTCGGCGATGATGTAGGTCACCGGTTTTCCTCTCCACAGCGACTTCCCGCCGCATGATTTCGCGGCCCGACCAAGCCTAGTATCCGTCTGCGTGGTGGTGACATCCGGGAGGCACCGTTGATCTCATCTGGCGACGTAGGCGCGCGGGTGGTGGTCCGGCTGCGGGTGGGCCGGGGGCCGACGGGCCGGCCGGCCTTCACCGATCTCACGGGGGAACTGGTCGCCATCGACGGGGAGCGCCTCGTCCTGCGTACGGCGGACGGCCGGCGGCACACGCACGCCCTCGGGGAGGTGGCGGCCGCCAAGCCGATCCCGCCCCGGCCACCCCGGTATTCCGAGATCGCCGCCGTCGAGTGGGCCTCGGCGAGCACCTGGCCGGCGCCCGTACAGGAGCGGCTCGGCGACTGGCTGCTGCGCGCCGCCGACGGCTGGACGGCCCGGGGCAACTCGGCGTTGCCGCTCGGCGACCCGGGCCTGCCGCTGGCCGCCGCCGTGGACCGGGTCGAGGCCTGGTACGCCGGGCACGGGCTGGTCCCCGGCATCAGCGTGCCGCTGCCGGTCTGCCGGGCCGTCCGCGACGAGGTCCTGGCGCGCGGCTGGGAACCATGGCCGGTCACCCTCGTGCAGACCGCCTCGCTGGACACGGTGCTCGCCCTGGCGCCGGCGCGGGCGGACCTGCCGACCGTGTCGCTCGCCCCGACGC
>JAEZGP010000699.1 GCA_023437285.1 Actinomycetes bacterium
CCGCGTCGGGCAGCGAGGTGGCGTAGTTGTCCTCGTCGTGGTAGCCGAGCTGGCAGTTCAGGTCCACGCCGGCGGCGTTGGCGAGCGCGTGCCGGGACACCTCGTCGACCGGCGCGGCGGCACCCGGCGGCACCCACGCGTGCCCGGCCTGCATCTCGAAGATCGAGTCGCAGTCGGAGGTGTAGTAGCCGGTGAAGCCGAACGTCTGACGTCCCAGCGTGCGCAGCAGGTGCCCGCTCGCCGAGGCGGGCACGCCGTTGACCCGGTTGTACGCCGTCATGATCGACGCCGGAGCGCTGCGGCGCACGATGTCGCGGAACTGCGCCGTGTAGTACTCCCGCAGGGTCCGCTCGTCCATGTCCGACGACCCCGAGCGCCGGTTGACCTCGCTGTTGTTGGCCGCGTAGTGCTTGAGCGTGGTGGCGGTCTTCAGGTATCCGGAAAGGAGGCGTCCGTAGGTGTCCTTGCCCTCCATCCCGTTCACGTACTGGGCCCCGAGTGCGGCCGTGAGCAGCGGGTCCTCGCCGTACGTCTCGTCGTTGCGGCCCCAGCGCGGGTCGCGGGCGAGGTTCACGGTGGGGGAGTAGAACGTCAGGTCCAGCGCGTTGTCGCGGACGACCTCGCGCGCCTCGTCGCCGATCGCGCTCGCGACCCGGTGCACCAGGGCTGGGTCCCAGGTCGCCCCCAGCGACAGGCTCACCGGGTACGACGTGGTGTTCAGCAGCGTGGGCGGGTTCTCGCCGTCGAGCAGGCCCTCGCGCGCCACCCCGTGGATGGCCTCGTTCCACCACCCGTACTCCCGGATGCCCAGCCTCGGGATCGCCGCGGCCCGGCTGCTGATCATCTGGCTGGCCTTCTCGGCCAGCGTCATCCGGGACACGAGGTCGGCCGCCCGCTCCGCCGGCGAGTACGACGGGTCGCGGTAGACCGCTCCCGCGACCGAGGGCGGTGCGTCGGGTGCCGACGCGACGGAAGAGACAAAGACCATGGCGAGTACGGCCGACAGCGCGCGTCCGCGCCGACGCCGCCCCGTATGCGTCACCATCGGCACGACGGTCCGGGGTCCGGGCGACCGCGTCAATACCTATCGAGAAGTTTCGACCGAGTGGCGGATGCGCGCCAGGCGTGATTCTATCGAAACAATTATTGATGGCCATTAATATACGAAGGCGCCGCGTCGGCGTGATCGTGTCCGTTGTCGCAGTGGTCGGCGGGGCCGTCGCTGTCGCGCTGCCGGCGACCGCCGCCGCCACGACGCTCGGCGCCGCCGCCGCGCAGCGGGGCCGCTACTTCGGCGCCGCCGTGCAGGCGGCCAAGCTGGCCGACACCGCCTACACCAGCCTCCTCGACCGCGAGTTCACCGTGCTCACGCCGGAAAACGAACTCAAGTGGGACGCCACCGAGCCGGCGCGCGGCGTGTTCAGCTTCGCCGCCGCCGACCGCGTCGTCGACCACGCCCGCGCGCAGGGCCAGCGCGTGCGCGGGTACGGCCTGGTGGGCCCGGACGCGGCGCGGCTGTCCTGGATGACCAACGTCCCCGTCGCCGAGCTGACCGCCGTACTGCGCAACCACGTCACCGCGCTCGTCTCCCACTACCGGGGCAGCGTCTTCTCCTGGGACGTGGTCAGCGAGGCGTTCGCGGACACCGGCGGCGGCCTGCGGCCGTCGGTGTGGACCAGGCTGAACAACGGCACCGGCTGGATCGAGGACGCCTTCCGCGCCGCCCGCGCCGCCGACCCGGACGCCCGGCTCTGCTACAACGACTACCGCATCGAGAGCCTCGCCGTCGACAAGACGTTAGCCGTGCTCGCCATGGTCGCCGACTTCACGGCCCGGGGCGTACCGATCGACTGCGTCGGCCTGCAATCACACGTCAGCCCCACCCTCCCGCTGCCGGCCGACTACCAGGCCACCATCGAGCGGTTCGCCGCCCTCGGCGTCGACGTCGAGATCACCCAGCTCGACATCGAGGGCTCCGGCGCCACCCAGGCCGCCCAGTACGACCGGGCCGTGCGCGCCTGCCTCGCCGTCGTCCGGTGCACCGGCATCACCGTGTGGGGCGTACGCGACTCGGACTCCTGGCGGTCCGGCTCCACGCCGCTGCTGTTCACCGCGGCTGGCGAGCCGAAGCCGGCCTACACCGCGGTACTCAGCGCGCTCAACGACCCGGGCACGCCCACGACGACGCCGCCGACCAGCCGCACCGTGACCAGCGCCGTACCTACCAGCGCGGTGTCCACGACCGTCGTGCCAACGAGCGCGGTGCCCACCAGCGCTGTGCGAACGAGCGCCGTGCCTACGAGCGCGGTGCCCACCAGTGCGGTGCCTACGAGCGTTGTGCGTACGAGTGTCGGCGTGACCAGTGCGGCGCCGCAGCCGACGTGTCGGGCGTCGGTGACCGTCTCGGCGTGGGGCGGCGGCTTCACGGCCAGCGTCCGGGTGACCGCCGGCGCGGTCGCGACGACCCGTTGGGTGGTGACGGTGGTAATACCGCCGGGCACCGCGATCACCAGCGTGTGGGGCGCGGTGCCGAGCGGCCGTACCGGCACGGTCCGCCTCTCGGACGCCGGCTACAACGGCCGCATCCCCGCCAACGCCTCGGTGACGTTCGGCTTCGTCGGTACGGGCCGCGCCACGGGCGTCGCCGTCTCGGCCTGCAGCGCACGCTGAGACGCACTCATCAGCGCGGTCGACCATGGATAACGGGCAACGGACGACCGCCGGATTTCGGCGCGCCGGGACCGCTCTAGTTGATCGTCCTATATGGATTCGTGCGGGATTGATGCCCCTATGGCGACACCTTCTCCGCACGAATCCATAGTGGACCCGCGCACGGGGCGGGTCAGCCGCGGTAGAAGCTGACGATGGTGGTGTCCTGTGGGGCCACGACGCGCATCGCGGGCACCTCGCCCGTCTCGTCGACATCGATCTCGCTGGGATGGGCGATGATGTGGTTCAACTGCACCGGGTACTGCGGCGAGCTGCCACCGACGGCCACGATGACCACGTCGTCTTTCGGGTCATAGCTGACCGACGACAGCGGCAGCCGCTCGGCCTCGATGACGTCGCCGTACGTGTCGTCCAGCAGTTCGATGGTGACCTCGTCGCCCGCGTGGCGGGCGGTCACCTGGTCGAGCTCCGCCTCCCAGTTCGCCCGCTCGAGGGTGTCCGTTTCCGGCATCTGCCTACCTCCACCTTGTCCGCCGCCCCGCGCCGCTGATTACGGGCGGCAACGCGATCCCGGCGGGGCGGTTGCTTAGCATCTACGATAAGCCGTACTTGAGGCTGATTTACCATAATTTGTCGTCCGGTCGTCGACGGTGCCGACGGTGGACGGCCAGCTAGGAGGAGCCGACATGTCGAGTGACGGTGACGCGCCGCGCCGGATCGTGGTGGGCGTGGACGGTTCGGGGGCGTCCGTGCGGGCCCTGCGCTGGGCACTGGAACAGGGGCGGGCGACCGGCGCGACGGTGGAGGCGGTCAACGCCTGGGATCTTCCCTCCAGCATGGGGTACGGGCCTGCGATGATCGGCAATCAGGACTTCGCCGGTGCCGCGCGGCGGTCGTTGGCGGCGATCGTGGATGGCCTGGCCGCCGAGTACCCCGACGTCACCGTCGAGCAGCGGGTGCTGCGGGGCCATCCCGCCGCCGTGCTGACCAGCGAGGCCGAAGGCGCCGACATGCTGGTGGTCGGCAGTCACGGGTACGGCGGTTTCGCCGGGGCGGTGTTGGGTTCGGTCAGCCAGCACTGCGTCCAACACGGCAACTGTCCGGTCATGGTGGTGCGGGAGTAGCCGCGATCCCGGCGCGGGCGGTCGTGTT
>JAEZGP010000723.1 GCA_023437285.1 Actinomycetes bacterium
CGGCTACGCCATCCAGGGCAACATCCTCACCGGCCCGGAGGTCGTCGAGCAGATGCGACGCGCCTGGCTCGCCCACGCCGACGAGCCGAGGCTCGCCCGCCGGCTGCTCGCCGCCCTCGCCGCCGGCGACGACGCGGGGGGCGACCGGCGCGGCCGGCAGAGCGCCGCGCTGCTCGTCGTGGCGAAGGGCCAGGGGTACGGCGGGACGAGCGACGTGGTGGTCGACCTGCGCGTGGACGACCACACCGACCCCGTCAGCGAGCTGGGTCGCCTGCTCGACCTGCACGCCCTCTATTTCGACAAGCCGGACCCGGCCACGCTGCTGCCCCTCGACGGCCCGGTCGGCGATGAGGTGCGCGCGCTGCTGGCCGCGCTCGGCCACACGGGTGAGCTGGACGCCGCGCTCGCCGACTGGGCGGGCGTGGTCAACCTCGAGGAGCGGCTGGTGCCCGGCTCCATCGATCCGCTCGTCCTCGACCACCTGCGCGGTAACACCACGTAAACGGGCGGCAGGGTCACGACTCTGCGTCAGTGGGCGAACCGCCCGTACTCCGAATAGGCGATGGTCATCGCACCGTACTACCCTGTCGTGCCGGACCCCGCACTCACCGTTGTGGGTGGAGGGGTGTACAGAGCGCGACGCGCACGCGATGATCGGGGGGTTGTCGCGGCGCCGCGTCGGCACAGGATAGGACCTGTGTCAAGCGACGTCGCGCACCATATGGGGAGGAATGTGACGTGGACGGCCGCCCGAGCGACGCCGGCGACGCGCTGACCGGCGTTGACATGTTCGCCGGGCTGGAGCCTGAGGCTCGCGCGCGGGTGCTGGCCGCCGCCGTGCCCCGCACCTACCGCAAGGGACAGCTCCTGTTCGTCGAGGGCGATCCGGGCGAGTCCCTCATCGTGCTGCGCCGCGGCGCGGTCGCGGTCTTCCGCACCGCCCCCACCGGCGAGCGCGCCGTGCTCACCGTCGTGCGGCCGCCGGACGTGCTCGGGGAGGTCTCGCTGCTCGACGGCGCCGCCCGGTCGGCGTCGGCCGAGGCGATCGAGGACTGCCAGGCGCTGGCCCTGTCCCGCCCGGCGTTCATCGAGCTGGTGCACGCCAGCCCCCGCCTGCTCGACGCCGTCATGCGCTCGCTCGGCGGCCTCATCCGGCGCCTCACCGAGCAGAACGCCGACCACGTGTTCCTCGACCTGCCCGGACGCGTGGCCAAGACCCTCGTACGCCTGGCCGGCGACGCCCCCGCCTCCATGGTCACCATCGAACTCAACCAGAGCCAGCTCGCCGAGATGGCCGGCGGGTCACGACAGAGCGTCAACCAGGCCATCGGCTCGTTCGCCAACCGCGGCTGGCTGCGCACCGAGGGACGGCGCATCGTCGTCACCGACCTCGCCGCGCTACGGCGCAGGGCCGGCATGACGGAACGCTGACCGCGCCTATGTCCGCGGGGGCCTGCGCTAAGTGCGGCAGGGCCGCAGGGCCGCAGGACCGGTTCTGTGGCTGGTGCGGTAGTGCCCTCCTGCTCGTCTGCGAACGCTGCGGCAAGTCCCACCCGACCGACGTCGCGTTCTGCACCGGTTGCGGCACCGCGCTGCGCGAGACCGGCGCGCCGCCGGCCGCCGAGGAACGCCGCCGGGTCAGCGTGCTGTTCATCGACGCCGTCGGCTCCACGAGCCTCGCCGAGCGCACCGACCCCGAGACGGTACGGCGCATCCAGACCGCGTTCTTCGACACCGTCCGGCGTACGGTGCGCCAGTACGGCGGGGTGGTGGAGAAGTTCATCGGCGACGCCGCGATGGTGCTCTTCGGGGCCCCGGTGGCGACCGAGACCGACGCCGTGCGCTGCGTACGGGCCGGGCTGCACCTGCAACGCGACCTGGCCGCCAGCGACGAGACCAACGCCTGGCAGTACCGGGTGGGCATCGCCACGGGCGACGCGCTCGTCGACGTCGCGGTGGCCCACGACGGCGGTCAGGCCATCGTGGCCGGCGACGTCGTCAACACGGCGGCCCGGTTGCAGGCCGAGGCCCCCGTCAGCGGGGTGCTCGTCTGCGGGGTCACCCACGCGGCGAGCCGCACCGACATCCGCTACGCCGCGAAGGGCGCCCTCACCCTGCGCGGCCGCACCGCCCCGACCGAGGTCTGGGTGGCGCTGGGCCCCGTGCAGCACCAGCTCGACCCGGCCACCGACACGACCGAGATGGTGGGCCGCGATCACGAGCTGAGCGTGCTCACCACGGCGCTACGCCACGTCGTGGCCGAGCGCACGCCCCGCATGGTGACCGTGCTCGGCCGCGCCGGCATCGGCAAGAGCCGGCTGGTCCGCGAGCTGTACCGCTACGCCGACCAGTCCCCCGGCCGCACGATCTGCTGGCGCAAGGGCCGCTGCCCGCCGTTCGGCGAGAACGTCGGGTACGCCGCCCTGGCCGACATCGTCCGCGCGCAGGCCGGGATGCTCGACACCGACCCGCCCGAGGTGGCCCGTGCCCGGTTGGACGCCGCGCTGCGCGACCTCGTGGAGCCCGGCGAGTGCGACCGGCTCTCCGACGCGCTGCGTCCCCTGCTGGGCCTGCCCGGCTCGCCGCTGTCCACAGAGGACGCCGAGTCGGCGTGGCGGCAGTTCCTGTTGGCCCTCGCGGCGGCCGGGCCGACGGTGCTCGTCTTCGAGGACGTGCACTGGGCCGACGAGCGCATGCTGCGCTTCATTGAGCTGCTCGGGGCCAGCGTCCGCGACGCGCCGCTGCTGATGATCTGCACTGCCCGGCCCGAGCTGCTCGACCGCGCCCCCGGCTGGTCCGGCGCCCTGCCCGGCATGATCTCGCTGTCGCTGACCCCGCTGCGCGACGAGTCGATCGCCCGCCTCTACAGCCAGATGCTCGGCGCCGCCGCGTTCCCCGCCAGCCTGCTGCGTCCCCTGGTCGAGCTGGCCGACGGCATGCCGCTCTACGCCCAGGAGTACGTGCGGATGCTCATCGAGCGCGGCACGCTGCGCCAGGCCGACTCCAGCTGGGTGATGGACACCGGCGCGGGCCTGCCCATGCCCGACAGCGTCCACGCGGTCATCGCCAACCGCATCGACCTGCTGGAACCGGCCGACCGCACGGTGCTGCAGGCCGCCGCCGTGGTGGGTACCCGGTTCTGGCCCGGCGCCGTGGCCGCCGCGCTCGGCGCGAGCGTCGACGGCGTGGAGCGTGCGCTGCGCGGGCTCGCCCAACGCGACCTGGTGCGCGAGGAGCCGACCTCCCGGATGGCCGGCGAGGTCGAGTACCGCTTCCGGCACTCGCTCGTCGGCGAGGTCTGCTACGAACGGCTGCCCCGCGCCGAACGGGTCGCCCGGCACACCCGCACCGCCGACTGGCTCGACGCGCACGCCGACCCGCGCGGCACCGAGCTGGCCGAACTCGTGGCCCACCACCGCTACACGGCCTACCGCACCGCCGCCGAACTCGGCCAGCCGACCGCGCCGTACGCGACGTCCGCGCTGGCCGCGCTGCGGCACGCGGCGCGGCGGGCGGTGACGGTGAACGCCTTCGACGCCGCGGCCGCCGACCTGGCCCGCGCCGAGCAGCTCGTCGACTCCGGTACGGCCGAAGGCGACCGGCTCGCCGTCGAGCTGCTGCGCACGGAACTGGCGTTCCACGCCGAGGAGGAGAGCTTCATCAGCGGGGAAGGCCCCGCTCACCTGCTGGAGCTGGCCGACCGGCTCTACCGGGCGGGCGAGCACACCGGTGCGGCGCGGGCGTGGACGCTGCTCGGCCAGGCCGCCTGGCTGGGCGGCGACCGGGCCGCCGCGCTGCGCCACCTGGACCGGGCCGTGGAGCTGTTCGACGCGGCCCCCAACAGCCCCGAGAAGGCGCACGCGCTGGCTGAGGTCGCGCGGCTACACATGCTCAACTACGAGCACGTGCCGGCCCTCGCGGCGGCGGGCATGGCCCTGGAGATCGCCGAGGAGCTGGGGCTCGTGGAGGTGCGCGCCAACGCCTCGATCACCATCGGCATGTGCCACTACCAGGCGGGTACCCGGGGCGGGCTGGCCCACCTCGTCGACGCCATGGAGTTCTGCCGTACGCACCAGGTGCCGAGCCTGCGGCGGGCCACCCGCAGCGTCGCGCTCGCGTGGTGGGAGGAGGGCGAGATCGACCGGGCCACGCAACTGCTCGGCCCGGTCAGCTCCCTCGGCGAGGCCGCCTGGCAGGCGCTGTCGGCCGGCGACTGGCCGCGCTTCCTCGCGGCCACCGACGCGTACCTGCCGGACTCGCCGCTCGCGCGCGCCGAGGCGGCCCGCGC
>JAEZGP010000037.1 GCA_023437285.1 Actinomycetes bacterium
GGAGTCGCTCGTGGCCGGCGGCCCGCTGGTGCGGGCGGCCACCCAGCGGCCGGGGCAGATCGTCCCGGTCGACTCGGAGCACTCGGCGCTGGCCCAGTGCCTGCGCTCGGGCACGGAGTCGGAGGTCCGGCGGCTGATCCTGACGGCCAGCGGCGGGGCGTTTCGGGGGCGGCGGCGCGAGGAGCTGGCCGAGGTCACGGTCGAGGAGGCGCTCAAGCACCCGACGTGGGACATGGGGCCGGTTGTCACGATCAACTCGGCCACCATGGTGAACAAGGCGCTGGAGGTCATTGAGGCGCACGAGCTGTACGGCGTCGGGTACGACCGCATCGAGGTGATGGTCCACCCGCAGTCGGTGATCCATTCGATGGTGGAGTTCGTCGACGGGTCCACGATCGCGCAGTGCAGCCCGCCCGACATGCGGCTGCCCATCTCGCTCGCGCTGGGCTGGCCCGACCGGGTGGCCGACGCGGCGGCGCCGGTCGACTGGACGCTCGCGCACACCTGGGAGCTGCGGCCGCTGGACAACGAGGCGTTCCCGGCCGTCGAGCTGGCCAAGCGGGCGGGGGAGGCCGGCCGGTGCCGGCCCGCGATCTTCAACGCGGCGAATGAGGAGTGTGTGGCGGCCTTCACGGCAGGAAGGCTGCCGTTCCTGGCCATCGTCGAGACGGTCGAACGGGTGCTCGCCGAGGCCCCGGACTATGACGAACCAGGTACCGTCGAGGAGGTGCTCACGGCGGAGACGTGGGCGCGCAAGCGGGCACGCGAGCTGGTCGCGGCCCCGGAAGGAGCCCGGTAGTGGCCTATCTGGCCGGTTTGGTGGCCTTTGCGCTGGTCATTTTCATCTCGGTGTGCCTGCATGAAGCCGGACACATGCTGACGGCGAAGGCCTTCGGGATGAAGGTCACCGAGTACTTCGCGGGCTTCGGCCCGAAGCTGTGGTCGTTCCGTCGCGGCGAGACCGAGTATGGCATCAAGGGCATCCCGCTCGGCGGCTACGTCAAGATCGTTGGCATGACGCCGCACGACGAGGACGTCAAGCCGGAGGACGAGCACCGCGCCATGTGGCGCCGCCCCGTCTGGCAGCGCACGATCGTGCTCGTCGCGGGCTCCGCCACCCACCTGATCCTCGCCGTCGTCGGCATCTGGCTCATGGCGATGTTCTCCGGGCTGCCCAACCCCGACCTGCCCAACGCTCAGCTCTCCCAGCCCGCGGTCGTCAACATCGAGGACTGCGCGATCGCCGCCCCCGACCGCGCCGACTGCATCGCGAGCGACCCGCGCAGCCCCGCCGCCGCGGCCGGCTTCGTCGACGGCGACCGGATCACCGCCGTCAACGGCAAGCCCGTGAACAACTGGGGCGACGCGATCCAGACCATCCAGGCGCTGCCGGCCGGGCAGGCCGCCGCCGTCACCGTGCAGCGCGCCGGTGCCCCGGTCGAGATCCAGGTCGCCCCGGTCGCGGTGCAGCGGCCCACCATCGACGCGGACGGCACCGCGGGTGCGACCCGGGCCGTCTCCGCCATCGGCGTGCGCCTGAACGCGCCCCTGCCCGACACGGTGAAGTACGGCCCGGTCGGCGCCGTCGGCGCGACCGTCGACCGCACCGGGGACCTGTTCACGGGCACGTTCGCCGCGCTGAAGAAGTTCCCCGAGAAGGTCCCGAAGCTGTGGACCGCGATCACCGGCGGCGAGCGTGACCAGGACACCCCGGTCAGCGTCGTCGGCGTGAGCCGGCTGGGCGGCGAGGCCGTGGAGCGCGGCCTGTGGAGCGTCTTCTTCGGCCTGTTCATCGGCTTCAACTTCTTCGTCGGCATCTTCAACCTGCTGCCGCTGCTGCCGCTCGACGGCGGGCACCTGGCGATCATCTGGTTCGAGAAGGTGCGCTCCTGGATCTACCGCTTGATCAAGCGGCCGGATCCGGGTCGGGTGAATTACATGAAGTTGATGCCGCTGACCTACGCGGTCATCCTTGTCTTCGGTGCGATCACCCTCCTCACGGTGGGTGCCGACATCGTCAACCCCGTGACCCTCTTCCCAAGGTGAGCCCCGTGAGCGCAGTCAGTCTCGGAATGCCGACGGTCCACTCCCTGCCCGGGGAGTCGCTGGCCCCACGCCGCAAGAGCCGCCGGATCATGGTGGGCCCGGTGCCGGTCGGCGGCGGCGCCCCGGTGTCGGTGCAGTCGATGACCACGACCCTCACCGCCGACGTCAATGCGACGCTGCAACAGATCGCGCAGCTCACGGCCTCGGGCTGCCAGATCGTACGGGTGGCGGTGCCGTCGCAGGACGACGTGGAGGCGCTGCCGGCGATCGCGAAGAAGTCGCAGATCCCGGTGATCGCCGACATCCACTTCCAGCCCAAGTACGTCTTCGCCGCCATCGACGCGGGCTGCGCCGCCGTGCGGGTGAACCCGGGCAACATCCGGCAGTTCGACGACAAGGTCGGCGAGATCGCCAAGGCGGCGGGCGACGCGGGCGTGCCGATCCGCATCGGCGTCAACGCCGGCTCGCTCGACAAGCGGCTGCTGGCCAAGTACGGCAAGGCCACCCCGGAGGCGCTGGTCGAGTCGGCGCTGTGGGAGTGCTCGCTGTTCGAGGAGCACGGGTTCCGCGACATCAAGATCTCGGTCAAGCACAACGACCCGGTCGTGATGATCCAGGCGTACCGGCAGCTCGCCCAGGCCTGCGACTACCCGCTGCACCTCGGCGTCACCGAGGCGGGGCCGGCGTTCCAGGGCACGATCAAGTCGTCGGTGGCGTTCGGCGCCCTGCTCGCCGAGGGCATCGGCGACACCATCCGGGTGTCGCTGTCCGCCCCGCCGGTCGAGGAGGTCAAGGTCGGCAACGCCATCCTGGAGTCCCTCGGCCTGCGCGAGCGGGGCCTGGAGATCGTCTCCTGCCCGTCGTGCGGGCGGGCCCAGGTCGACGTCTACACGCTGGCCGAGCAAGTCACCGCGGCACTGGAGGGCTTCCCCGCCCCGCTGCGCGTGGCCGTCATGGGCTGCGTCGTCAACGGCCCCGGCGAGGCGCGCGAGGCCGACCTGGGCGTGGCATCCGGCAACGGCAAGGGGCAGATCTTCGTCAAGGGCGAGGTCATCAAGACGGTGCCCGAGTCGCAGATCGTCGACACCCTGGTCGAGGAGGCGCTGCGCCTGGCCGACCAGATGGGTGTCGACCTGCCCGAGGAGCTGCGCGACCTGGTCCCCGGCCCGGTCGTGACGGTGCACTAGACGCACGGACGGGGGGGGGGGGGGGGGCCCCCCCCCCCCGCGC
>JAEZGP010000744.1 GCA_023437285.1 Actinomycetes bacterium
CGCCCCGCCCGCCCCCCCCCCCCCCCCCCCCCCCCCCCACCCCTGCAAGCGGGCCGCTTCGCCCAATGTGCACATAGGGCGGCTCGCGACCTCTACCGCTTCGCCATATGTGACCATGTGGCGACCACGACCTATGCTGCCTCACCTTATGCGTTCATATGGCGACCCGGGAGGCCGCCCGCTCCGCCCTTTGTGCACATATGGCGACCCGGGAGGCCCCCCGCTCCGCCCTTTGTGCACATAGGGCGACCCGGGAGGCCCCCCGCTCCACCGTTTGTGCACATAGGGCGGCCCGGGATACCGCCTACTCCGCCCTTTGTGCGCATATGGCGACCGGAGAGGCCACCCGCTCCGCCCTTTGTGCGCAGAAGGCGACCCGGAACGCTGCCGCTCCACCCTTTGCGCACATACGCGAACCGGGACACCGCCCGTCCACCCTTTGTGCGCATATGGCCTAGCGTTCCTGCCGCAGCCAGCGGATCGTGGCAGCGCGACTGCGTGTGCAGCCTCATGCGGCGCACGCAGTGCACACACCAGCCGCGCCGGGCACGGGATGTGGCGTCATGGCAGGTACCTACGCCGAGCAGGACACCACGTCCCCTGCAACCAGCGACCGCCCGGTCCCCTACAGGATCGGGCGGTCGCTGGCGTTCTGCCGCCGGCCGTGGCACGCGGCTCGCCTGTCACGGCTCGCTTGCTCTAGCAGCTTTCACCGCACGAATACGGCATCGCAGCAGATGCAGTTCGGCCCAGTGTCAGCTGCAGCCGCTGGTGGAGCCGCAGCCCTCGCAGACGTAGCAGCTGCCGGCGGGGCGCATCTTTGTGCCGCAGGTGAAGCAGAGCGGGGCGTCGGCCGCCTTGCCCTGCACCAGTTCCAGCAGTTCGGTCGAGCTGCCCGCCGGGCGGGTCGGGCGGGCCTCCGCGACCTCGGCGGCCGGCTTCTCCGCCTTGTCGGCCTTGCTCTCGATCGGGGCGCTCGCGGCGTACTCGACGAGGTCGAACTCCTCGCCCGCCGCCTCGGCGCGGGCCTGGGCGGCCCGCTCGGCGGAGGTGAAGATGCCCAGCTCGGCGCGGCGCTCGACCGGCAGGTAGTCCAGGGCGAGGCGGCGGAAGATGTAGTCCATCACCGAGGTCGCCATGCGCAGATCGGGGTCGTCGGTCATGCCGGCCGGCTCGAAGCGCATGTTGGTGAACTTCGCGACGTACGTCTCCAGGGGTACCCCGTACTGCAGGCCGATGGAGATGGCCACCGAGAACGCGTCCATCACGCCGGCCAGGGTCGAACCCTGCTTGGACATCTTGAGGAAGACCTCGCCGAGCCCGTCGTCCGGGTACGACGACGCCGTCAGGTAACCCTCGGCACCCGCGACCGAGAACGACATGGTCTGGCTCGGGCGCTTCTTCGGCAGCCGCTTGCGCACCGGCCGGTACTCGATGACCTTTTCCGGCTCAACCGTGGTCTCAGCCTGCTGCGCCTTCAGACCCGGCTTGGCGTTCGACAGCGGCTGGCCGACCTTGCAGTTGTCGCGGTAGATCGCCAGCGCCTTGAGGCCGAGCTTCCAACCCTCGAAGTAGATCTTCTCGACGTCCTCGACGGTCGCCGACTCCGGCATGTTCACCGTCTTGGAGATGGCGCCGGACAGGAACGGCTGCGTGGCCGCCATCATCCGCACGTGGCCCATCGGGGCGATGGCCCGCTCGCCCATGGCGCAGTCGAACACCGGGTAGTGCTCGGTCTTGAGGCCGGGGGCGTCGACGACGTGGCCGTGCTCGGCGATGTACTCGACGATCGCCTCGACCTGCTCCTCGGGGTACCCGAGGTGGCGCAGCGCCTGCGGGACCGTGCGGTTGACGATCTGCATCGACCCGCCGCCGACCAGCTTCTTGAACTTCACGAGCGCCAGGTCGGGCTCGATGCCGGTCGTGTCGCAGTCCATCATCAGGCCGATCGTGCCGGTCGGCGCGAGCAGGCTCGCCTGCGCGTTGCGCCAGCCGTTGCGCTCGCCCAGCTTGTTGCCGCGCTGCCACTGGGCGGCCGCTTCCTTGGTGATCGCGGCGGCCACCGGCGTGGTCGGCTTGAGGTCGTCGCTCGCCGCGGCGTGCTTGCGCATGACGCGCTTGTGCGCGTCCGCGTTGCGGGCGTACCCGTCGTACGCGCCGACGACGCCGGCCAGCTCGGCGGAGCGCCGGTACGCCGTACCCGTCATGAGTGAGGTGATCGCGGCGGCGAGCACCCGGCCCTGCTCCGAGTCGTACGGCAGGCCGCTGGCCATGAGCAGGGCGCCCAGGTTGGCGTAGCCGATGCCGAGCTGGCGGTACGCGCGGGTACCCTCGCCGATCTTCTCGGTCGGGAAGTCGGCGAAGCAGATGGAGATGTCCATGGCCGTGATGACCAGCTCCACCGCCTTGACGAACTTCTCGACCTCGAAGCCGCCGTCCTCGGTGCGGAACTTCATGAGGTTCAGCGACGCCAAATTGCACGAAGAATTATCTAATGACATGTATTCACTGCATGGGTTAGATGCGGTGATACGTCCGGTTTCGGGGTTGGTGTGCCAGTCGTTGATGGTGTCGTCGTACTGGATGCCCGGGTCGGCGCACTCCCAGGCGGCCTGGGCCATGGCGCGGAACAGCGACTTGGCGTCGACGGTGTCGATGACCCGGCCGTCGAGGCGGCCGAGCAGGTCGAACGTGCCGCCGCTCTCGACGGCGCGCATGAACTCGCCGTTGACGCGTACGGAGTTGTTGGCGTTCTGGTACTGCACGGAGACGATGTCGTCGCCGCCGAGGTCCATGTCGAAGCCCGCGTCACGCAGCGCGCGGATCTTGTTCTCTTCCTTGGCCTTCGTGGCGATGAACTCGGCGATGTCGGGGTGGTCGACGTCGAGGATGACCATCTTCGCGGCGCGCCGGGTGGCGCCACCGGACTTGATGGTGCCGGCGCTCGCGTCGGCGCCACGCATGAAGCTCACCGGGCCGGACGCGGTGCCGCCGGAGGAGAGCAGCTCCTTGGAGGCGCGGATGCGGCTCAGGTTGACCCCGGCACCCGACCCGCCCTGGAAGATCAGCCCCTCCTCCTTGTACCAGTCGAGGATCGAGTCCATCGAGTCGTCGACCGACAGGATGAAGCAGGCGCTGACCTGCTGCTTGGACGAGGTGCCGACGTTGAACCAGACCGGCGAGTTGAAGCTGAACACCTGGTGCAGCAGCATCCAGGTCAGCTCGTGCTCGAACAGTTCGGCGTCGGCCCCGCTCGCGAAGTAGCCGTGCTCCTCGCCGGCGCGCCGGTAGGTCCCGACAACCCGGTCGATGAGCTGGCGCAGGCTCCATTCCCGCTCCGGGGTGCTCACCGCCCCCCGGAAGTACTTCGTCGTCACGATGTTGGCGGCGTTGACGCTCCAGAAGTCGGGGAACTCAACGCCCCGCTGCTCGAAGTTGATCGATCCGTCCCGCCAGTTCGTCATGACGACGTCGCGGCGCTCCCAGGTGACCTCGTCGTACGGGTGGACGCCCTCGGTCGTCCACACCCGTTCGATCCGCAGCCCCGCCGGCGTGCGTCCACGGCCCTTTTCCGCCCCCACGGCGCGTGTCATCTGCCCTGCCCCCACATGTTTTGTCCTCCTGGCGGCGACCGCCGCCAGGGTCGTCTTCCAGTTATCCCGCCGAGCCGGGCTCGGTTCGCAAAGATTTGATCTCGCGCTCGAAGTCGTCGAGCGACTCGAATGCGCGATAGACGCTCGCGAAGCGCAGGTACGCCACCTCGTCGAGCTCGCGCAGCGGCCCGAGGATCGCCAGGCCCACGTCGTGGCTGGGCACCTCGGCGGCGCCCCGGGCCCGGATCGTCTCTTCCACCCGTTGGGCCAGCAGCGCGATCGCGTCCTCGTCGACCGGGCGCCCCTGGCACGCCTTGCGGACGCCGGAGGAGATCTTGGCCCGGCTGAACGGCTCGGTGACCCCGCTGCGCTTGACCACGGCGAGCACCGCCTCCTCCACCGTAGTGAACCGCTTGCCGCACTCGGGGCAGGAACGGCGACGGCGGATCAGCGCGCCGTCGTCGGCCTCGCGGGAGTCGACCACGCGGGAGTCCGGGTGCCGGCAGTACGGGCAACGCATGACAAAGCACCCCATTTCCGAGCATGACGACTCGCCGTTGTCGCCGCGGGTATCCGCGCCGGCACCGGTCGTGCGAACGAGTTCACTACGTAGCCACCCATTACCTCTGGGTAGCGATGTCGGGTCCGTCATCCACAACCTGTGGGCAACTGACACCGATGTAACTACTACATCTAGGGGTTGACCGTACGCCCTCCGGTGACCGATCGGCAAGCCGAACCCGCCAAGTCAGCTGGGCGTGTCGCGGCCCGTAGGGAACATACCGCTTGAACTACCGCATAACCGGTAGCCGCAGCTGCTGTCCCGGCTGCACCGTGTAATCGTCGATGCCGTTGAGCTCGCGGATCGCGTTGACCGCGACCCACGGATCGCGTCCCGGCAGCTCCCGGGCCGCGACCCGCCACAGCGTGTCGCCCGGCCGCACGACCGCGACGGGCGCCTCGCCCACCGGCGCGGCGGCCTCGCCCGTGGTGGCGACCACCACCGCGCCGAGCGTCGTGGTCAGCACCATCAGAAAGACAAGGACGACGATGCGTCCGCGTCGCGTCAGCCGAAGACCTCCGGCGTGTCCCATGGGAACTCCCTCGCCAGGGTGGAACCGAACAGAGGTTCGATCGAACCCCCGTACGAAGTTCTACCACTGGATCAAGGTCGCGTCGAGCACGACGGCACACATGTTCGACGCCACGCCGGCGACACGCCGGTCGAACAGCTGTTTGAAAATCGGGCACATGGGCGTTACGGTCAGAGTCCAGCACGATTGCGGTGCGGCGCATCGCTTTCCGCCCGCCGCACCAGTAACAACGCCACAGCAGTAACGACAGCGCCATCACATAACACACACAGCGGTGGCCAAGCCGGCCACGGCCGGAGCCGGCGACGGCACCGGCGAAACTGAGGGAGGACGGACGTGTCAACCGAAGACCGGGAGCGGCAGTCGAAGCGGGGCGGCGCCACCCGCCGCGGCGGCGACCTGCGTGCGGTGGAGGCGGTGTCCAACCCGAACCCGGAGACCTTCGCGCCCGACCTCACCGACCGCCAACGGCGGATTCTGGAGTACATGCGCGAGATCGTGAGCCAGCGGGGCTACCCGCCGACCGTTCGCGAGATCGGCGAGGCCGTCGGGCTCGTCTCCCCGTCCAGCGTGGCCTACCAGTTGGGCGTGCTGGAGAAGAAGGGCTACCTGCGCAAGGATCCCAACCGCCCGCGCGCCGTGGACGTCCGCACGCCGGTCCAGGTGATCGAGGACGACCTGCGTAACCGGCCGCGGCCGGCCTACGTCCCGGTCGTCGGCCGCATCGCCGCCGGTGGGCCCATCCTGGCCGAGCAGTCCATTGAGGACATCTTCCCGCTCCCCCGGGAACTGGTCGGCGAGGGCACCCTCTTCCTGCTCCAGGTCAAGGGCGACTCGATGCTCGACGCGGCGATCTGCGACGGCGACTGGGTCGTGGTGCGCCAGCAGCAGACCGCCGACGGCGGCGACATCGTGGCCGCCATGCTCGACGGCGAGGCGACCGTGAAGACGTTCCGCCGCCGCGACGGCCACGTGTGGCTCATGCCGCAGAACCCCGCGTTCGAGCCAATCCTCGGCGACGAGGCGGCCATTCTCGGCAAGGTGGTCGCGGTCCTGCGCCGCATCTGATCTCGACGACGAAGGGCGCCCACCGCTGCGGTGCGCGCCCTGCGTCGTCTGTCGTTCTTCTCGTATGTCGTTGGGCGGTCAGCGCCGGCGGGGGTCGTACTGCTGCTCCTGGTCGTAGCCGTCGTACTCGCCGTACTGCTGCTGGCCGTACTGGTTGCCGTAGGCCTGCTGCCCGCCGTACTGGCCGTTGTCGGGGGCCTGCTCGTAACCGCCGTACGGCTGTCCGCCGTACTCCTGGCCGCCGTACTGGTGCCCGCCGTACTGGTTGTCGTAGCCGTTCTGCCCATAGCCCTGCGGCTGGTCGTAACCGCCCTGCTCGTAACCGGCCTGGTCGTAGCCCGCCTGACCGCCGTAGCCAGCCTGGCCGCCGTAACCCGCCTGGCCCGCCTGACCACCGTAGCCGGGCTGCTGGCCGCCGTAGGCCTGGCCGCCGTCCTGGTAACCCTGGTCGTGCCCGTAGCCCTGCTGGTAGCCCTGGTCGTACCCTTGCCCGCCGTAGCCCGGCTGGTCGTACCCCGGCTGCTCGTAGCCCGGCTGGTCATAGCCCGGCTGGCCGTAACCAGGCTGGCCGTAGCCCGGCTGGCCGTGACCCTGGGCGTCGTAGCCCGGCTGGTCGTAACCCGGCTGCTCGTAGCCGCCCGCGGCGCCGTACGTCGCGCCACGCTGGCCGGCACCCGCCGTCGCCGGCGCGTACGGGTCGAAGTCGTCGTAGCCGTCGCTGTAACGGGGGTCGCGCGGCTGCGGCGGCCCGCCGTACTCCCCGGCGGCCCGGCGCTCGCGCGGGTCGTCGTACCCGTCGTCGTAGTCGCCGTACTCGTCGTCTTCGTCCTCCTCGCGCCGGCGACGGCGCGCGCGGCGGATGCCGACGACGCCGGCGATGGCCAGCGCCAGGCCCACGGCGCCGATGGCCGCGGCGATGCGGGTGAGGTCGGAGGGAGACAACCGGTCGAACCAGCTCAGCGACGCGCCGGGGGATTGCAGCCCGCCGCCGGCGTTCTCGCCACTCGGCTCGGGCGCCTTTGGCACGTACGGGGTGTAGGAAAGAATCTTGGGTGAGGCGTCCGAGTCGGTCTCGATGTTGGAGACGGTGTAGAAGAGCTTCCCGTCCGCGCTGTAGGTGATCGCCTCGCCCTGCGGCTCGTTCGGCAGCGGCGTGATGCGCGGCGTGCCCTCCGTGATCGCCTTGACGACGTCGCCGTCGGGAACATCGAACTCGTACGCGTCCGCGTAGGTGCGCACGACCACCTTCGACCCGTCGGGCGACTTCGCGGCGCCGGTGACCTGGTTGCCCAGGACCGCGAGCGGGTTCTCCGTGTCGGTCTTCGGCGGCTTGAACTCGCCGACCTTCTCCAGCGGCACGCCGGTCGTGCTGTTGGCGACCAGCTTCTTCGCCGGCTTGAACAGCTGCGAGGTGCTGCCCTCGTTGGTGAGCACGATCGGGGTGTCGTCAGCGTCGAGCAGCAGGGCCTTGGCCTGGTGCTTCTCGTCCGGGTAGCTCATCCGGTAGATCGTCGCGGCGCTGCTGCGGTTGGCCGGCACCTTCCATACGGCGATCGTCGGCCGGTTCTTGCTGTCGCCGAAGTCGGCGATCCACGCCGTCTTGCCGTCCTTGCCCAGGACGAGGTCCTGCGGGTCGCGCCGGGGCGCGCTGTTGGTGAAGGTGCTCGTCGTCTTGCACTTCTTGTCCAGCGTCACGAGGGACACGTTGTCGCTGTAACCCTGGGTGACCACCAGAAAGCCCGACGACGTGGCGGCCAGGCCGGTGATGCTCTTGAGATTGGCGTCGCCGATGGTGCAGACGCTCTTGCCCGCCTTCGCCTCGCCGATGATGAGGTCGTCGGCGCCCGCCGAGGGCGTCGGCTCGGCGGCCGAGGCGACCGCGGCCGGGCCGACCGCCAGGGCGGCGGCGAGAAGTAAAGCGGAGGCCACGTGGTGGGGGGACAAGGCACGTCGCATCGCATCAGTCTGGCAGAGCCGCGCTCGGGCTGCTGCCTCGGATCTGGCCGGGCGGACGGACGTGAGAGAAATCTTACGTATGTCAACGATCCGCAGGCGGCGGTTCACACGGAGGTTGTCACGAACGGTGCCAGTTCGGCGGCGAGACCCTCATCGACCCGGGCCCGCACGACCGTTCCCTCGCCGGTGTGCTCGGAATGCAGCACCTCGCCGCGCTCGTGCAGCCGGGCCACCAGGTCACCCCGGTCGTACGGGACGACCGCCTCGACCTCGACGGCCGGGCGGGGCAGCCGGGCCTCGACGGCCGAGCGCAGCTCGGTGAGGCCCACGCCGGAGTGCGCCGAGACGAACACGGCGTCGGGCCAGGTGCGCTTGAGGCGCAGCAGGGTCTCCTCGCTCGCCGCGTCCACCTTGTTGATCACCAACAGCTCGTTGAGCCGCTCGGCGCCGACCTCGGCGAGTACCTCGTGCACCGCGCGGACCTGCTCCTCCGGGTCGGGGTGCGAGCCGTCGACCACGTGGACGACCAGGTCAGCCTCGCCGACCTCCTCCAGCGTCGAGCGGAACGCCTCGACGATGTGGTGCGGCAGGTGGCGGACGAATCCGACGGTGTCCGACAGCGTGTAGACGCGTCCGTCGGCGGTGCGCGCCTGCCGGACGGTCGGGTCGAGCGTGGCGAACAGCGCGTCCTCGACGAGGACGCCCGCGCCGGTGAGCCGGTTGAGGATGCTGGACTTGCCCGCGTTGGTGTAGCCGGCGATCGCCACGGCCGGTACGGCGTTGCGGCGGCGACCGGCCCGCTTGGTGTCGCGGATCTTACGCATCGCGGCGATCTCGCGCTTGAGCTTGGAGATGCGGGCCCGGATGCGGCGCCGGTCAGTCTCGATCTTGGTCTCACCGGGGCCACGGGTGCCCACGCCGCCGCCCGCGCCGCCGCCACGGCCGGAGCCGCCGGCCTGGCGCGACAGCGCCTCGCCCCAACCGCGCAGGCGGGGCAGGAAGTACTGAAGTTGGGCCAGCTCGACCTGGGCCTTGCCCTCCTTGCTCTTCGCGTGCTGGGCGAAGATGTCCAGGATCAGGGCGGTCCGGTCGATGACCTTGACCTTTATCCGGCTTTCCAGCGTACGCAGCTGGCTGGGCGAGAGCTCACCGTCGCAGATCACGGTGTCCGCCCCGGAGGAGAGCACCACCGAGACCAGCTCGTCGACCTTGCCCCGGCCGATGTAGGTCGACGGGTCGGGGCGGGTGCGCCGCTGGATGAGCCCCTCGAGCACCTGCGAGCCGGCCGTCTCGGCCAGCGCCGCGAGCTCCGTCAGGGAGTTCTCCGCGTCGGTCACGGTCCCCTCGGTCCACACGCCGACCAGCACGACACGCTCGAGGCGCAGCTGCCGGTACTCGACCTCGGTGACGTCCACCAGCTCGGTGGACAGGCCGGCGACGCGGCGCAGCGCGTTGCGCTCTTCGAGGTCGTACTCACCCGTGGTCGTCGGGGACTCGTCGAACTCCGGTACCAGTTCCTTTTTAGCCATCCCATCGATCGTGCCACGTCGGGGGACGTCGGTGCACCCCAGTTACGACCGGCGCGGCACAATGCCAGCGTGACCAACCGTCTGCCCAGTGCCGGGTTCTCGATCACTGTCCGTGTGGCCGTCACGGCCGACGCCTCGGCCATCGGCCGCCTGACCACCTGCGTGGGTTCCGCCGGGGCCATCGTCACCGCCCTCGACGTGGTCGACTCCGACCACACGCGGATCATCGCCGACCTCACGTGCGACACCGCCGACGCGGCGCACGCGGCGGCGGTCTCCTCCGCGCTGGCGGAGCTGCCCGGCGTCGAGGTCCGCAAGGTCAGTGACCGCACGTTCCTGCTTCACCTCGGCGGCAAGATCGAGGTCACCCCCAAGATCGCCCTGCGTACCCGCGACGAACTGTCCCGCGCGTACACCCCGGGCGTGGCCCGCGTGTGCCTGGCCATCGCCGAGAACCCCGAGGACGCCCGGCGGCTGACGATCAAGCGCAACACCGTGGCCGTGGTCACCGACGGCAGCGCCGTGCTCGGCCTGGGCAACATCGGGCCGGCCGCCGCGCTGCCGGTCATGGAGGGCAAGGCGGCCCTGTTCAAGCGCTTTGGCGGGGTCGACGCGTGGCCGGTCGTGCTCGACACCCAGGACACCGACGAGATCGTGCGCATCGTGCAGGCGATCGCCCCCGCGTACGGCGGCATCAACCTGGAGGACATCGCCGCGCCGCGCTGCTTCGAGATCGAGGAGCGGCTGCGTGGCCTGCTCGACATCCCGGTCTTCCACGACGACCAGCACGGCACCGCGATCTGCGTGCTGGCCGCCCTGACGAACGCGCTGCGGGTCGTGGGCAAGAACATCACCGACGTACGGGTCGTGGTGAGCGGCGCCGGGGCCGCCGGTACGGCGATCATGAAGCTGCTGCTGCGCCAGGGCGTGGGCGATCTCATCGCGTACGACCGCAACGGCGCCCTGCACCGGGGCATGCCCGACCTGAGCCCGTCGTGGCAGTGGCTGGCGGACAACACCAACGCCGACAACTACTCCGGCGACCTGGCTGGCGCGATCCGGGGCGCCGACGTGTTCATCGGGGTGAGCGCCCCCAACCTGCTCACCGGCGCCGACATCGCCGGCATGGCCAAGGACGCCATCGTCTTCGCCCTCGCCAACCCCGACCCCGAGGTCGACCCGCGGCAGGCCCGCGAGCACGCGGCGATCGTCGCGACGGGCCGCTCCGACCAGCCCAACCAGATCAACAATGTGCTGGCGTTCCCGGGCGTGTTCCGGGGCATGCTGGACGCGGGCGCCCGCGAGTTCACCCCCGACATGGCCCTGGCCGCCGCCCAGGCCATCGCCGACGTGGTCGGCGAGGAGAAGATCAACGCGAGCGTCATCGTGCCGAGCGTGTTCGACGCCCGGGTCGCCCCGGCGGTCGCCGCCGCCGTACGAGCCGCCGCGAAGGACGTCGCCCGCGCCACGCTCAGCGCGGACCTGGACCCATCGGAGCCCGCTTAGGCCCCATCGGCGGTGGTCAGGACAGCCGCAGGCGGCCCAGGTTGACCTCGCCGCTCGCCACGAGGACGGCCGGGCCGGCCAGCACGCAGCGGTCGGGGGCGATGGTGACGGTCAGCCGCCCGCCGGGCACGTCCACGGCGACGATGCCTGCCGCGCGCGGCTCAGTGCCCAGCGCGCCGGACAGCGCAACGGCCGCCACGGCGCACGCGCCGGACCCGCAGGACAGCGTCTCCCCCGAGCCGCGCTCGATCACCCGCATGGCGACGTGCAGGTCGACGCCGGGGACCGGGTCGGGGCGGACCACGACGAACTCGACGTTCGCCGACTCGGGGAACGCGCCGGGATCCAATCTCGGCACGGCGCTCAGGTCCAGCGGCTCCAGCGCCGGCACCGGGCAGACCAGATTGGGATTTCCGCAGGTCGCGGCCACGCCGGTGAAGGTCACTTCGCCCACATCGGCCGCACCAGGGCCGCCCACGACCGGCACCGGCATGGACGCCGCCACCTCGTCGCCCACCTCCGCGACGACGACCCCGGCCCGGGTGAGCACGGTGACGGTGGACTGCTTGGCGAGGCCGGCCTCGACCAGGTACCGGGCGAACACCCGTACCCCGTTGCCGCACATCGCGGCCAGCGACCCGTCCGAGTTCCAATAGTCCATGAACCACTCGGCCTCGGCGGCCCGGTGCGCGACTTCCGGGTGCGCGGCCGTACGCACGACCCGCAGCACCCCGTCCCCGCCGACCCCGAACCGCCGGTCGCACACGGCGGCGACGAGC
Organism: Actinomycetes bacterium; assembly: GCA_023437285.1. Lineage (GTDB taxonomy): Bacteria > Actinomycetota > Actinomycetes > Mycobacteriales > Micromonosporaceae > Luedemannella. Next base: position 11,526 of record JAEZGP010000744.1, read on the forward strand.
TGCGGCGTCAGCACCAGCAACCCGTCGGGGTCGGGCAGCACGACAAAGTCGTTGCCCGTCCCGTGGCCCTTGGCGAAATAAACGGAGGTGTTCATCGCGCCCATCATGGCGCACGCCCGAGGCCTTCGACGAAGAGCCGCCTCAAAGATCACAAATCCGTCTCAGGTCTTTGACGCCCACAGAGGTCGGCCCTGGTGCCCACTGCCGGCAGGCACGCGCACGATCACCAAGTGTGGTACGCAGTCCGACGCCACCTCGGTCCTTTCCTGGAGCGTCCCATGACCCGACGCCGCGTGCTTCCCCTCGCCGTCTCCCTCGCCTTGTCCATGGCCACCATCAGCATCGTCAACGGCTCCACCGGCGCGGCGGGTCAGCGTACGGCCGCCTCGCCACACGCGGCGCCAGATTCCACCGCGGTCCGGCCCGCGCGCGCGATCGACCGCGCCTCGCTGGCGGGACCGCAGGCCCTCGTCCTGCCAGGCCAGGCATCAGTCGTGCCGCCGCGCATCCCGTTGCCCGACAGGACGACCAGTACCCGCGCCACGCGCGCCATCGCGCCGGAACTGGTCACCTCACCGGCCCCCAAACTGCCGACCGGGGTATCCCTGAGAGTTTCCTCGGCCCACGAGCTGCTGGTGAATGAGGCGGACGCGCGCCTGATCATGAACGCCGGGTACGAAGGTCTGATCAGCACCGGCTTCGACGGGTCCAACCAGGTCGCCGTCTATCCCGGCGAATCGATGACATCCATGGTCCTCGACGAGGCTCATCACCGGCTCTACGCCGCAACCCGCTCGGGCAAAATCGCCGTGATCGACACGACGACGTTCACGGCGGTGAACCTGTGGGACACCTATGAGTCCGCCAACGTCAGCCCGATTGCGTACGCGGGCGGAAAGGTGTGGTTCTACGACTACTACCGGGCAGGAACGGGCGACAAGGCCGAACTTCAGACCATCGATGTGGCCACCGGCGCCCACCAGAGCGTGACCGTGCCTGGCGTGGACCAGGTGAGCGCGGTCAGTACGGTGCCGGGCCAGCCTGACACGTTGTCAGTGACGTTGAGCGCCCACGCCGACGACCCTGACGCCACGCAGCAGTGGTTCACCGCCGCGGGCACGACCCTCACTCCTGGACCGCGGCTGCCTGCGGGCTGCGGCACCACGTACACCTCCGACAACTCCCACGTGCTGTGCGACGGGACGCTGCGCACCGTGCCCGGCTTCGCCGCCGACGGCACGTACGCCACGACGTTCGGCCGCGTGGCCGCCGCGACCAAGGACGCGATGGCATACGCGGGCTCGAGCTGCTCCGACACCAAACCCATCGTGTCCGTGGTGCGCAACGGGAACTCCGCGGCGAACCGCACCTACTGGGAGCAGTACCGGTCGGCGGGTGCGATGGCATACAGCCGCGACGGGCGGACCCTGTACCTCGTCACGCAGGTTTCGTGTGGCACCACCAACCCCGCCAGGCTGCGGGTGCTCAAGGAGCCGAACCTCGGCGCGACAACGATCAGCCTCGACGTGCGGCCGCGCACCGCGGTCGGCGCCGTGGCCACGGTCACCGGCGCGTTGTCGTTCCAGGGCGAGACGTACGCGGGCAGCCACCCTGTGCGCGTCACCCGTACCGACAACGCTGGCGTACACCCGCTCGCCGACGTCGTGCCGGACTCCAGCGGCGCTTTCGCTGTTGACGACCCGGCGACGCCGCTGGGTCTGGCCACGTATACCGCGACGTTCGACACCGACGGCGTGCGCGCCTCCGCGACCGTGTCGGCCGGGACCACGCGGACGGTCCCCTGGGACCTCAACGCTGACGGCTATGCCGACACGGTGGTCGGCGCCCCCGGCGAGGACCTCGGGTCGACCCCGAACACCGGCGCCCTGACCGTGCTGTACGGCAAGGCCACCGGCGTCAGCGGTGCCGGCAGCATATCGATCGACCAGGACAAGGCCGGCGTGCCGGGCGGCAACGAGTCGGGTGACGCCTTCGGCTACTCCTCCGCAAGTGGGGACTTCGACCACGACGGCTTTGCCGACGTCGCGGTCAGCGGAATCGGCGAGGACACCGGCTCGGCCAAGAACTCCGGCGCGATCTGGATCTTCTACGGGTCCCGGACCGGACCGGCGCTCGGCCGCACAAAGATGATCACTGTTGCTAACACCATCTACGGTGCCGGCACGCTCCGGTCGGGTGCCGGCTTCGGCGCGGCGCTCGCGGCGGGCGACTTCAACGGCGACGGTCACGACGACCTCGCCGTCGGCGCGGTCGGGCTCGAGCACGTCATAGTCCTCTACGGCACGACGGCCGGCCTGGACGCCAGCGCCCAGGGCATGGACTACCTGCAGCCAGGTTCCTACGGGGTGCCCGACAGCTACTCCACGTTCGGTTGGTCGCTGTCGGCCGGCGACATCAATGGCGACGGCAGGGACGATCTCGCGGTCGGGTCGCCGTTCGACTACAAGGACAAGAACTACTCGGTCGGGTCGGTCGCGGTGCTCTACGGGCAGGCCACGGGCCTGCAAAGCCTCAAGGGAAGCCAGCGGTTCACGCCCGACACCTCCGGTGTACCCGGGTCGTCGCACGTGTTCGGCACGAAAGACCTCCCGGACTCCTTCGGCTGGCAGGTCGTGCTCGCCGACGTCAACGGCGACGGGAAAGCCGACCTTTCCGTCGGCGCACCCGGTACCCCCGTCACCAACACCAGTAAGCGCCAGGACGCCGGTACGGTCACGGTTTTGCTCTCCACCGGTACGAAAATCGGCACGACCGGGGCGAAGCTCTTCAGCCAGGACACCGCCGGCATCCCCGGCAACGCCCGCACGAACGACTACTTCGGCGACGTCATGGCAGCGGGGCACACCAACAACGACAGGTACGCGGACGTCGTCGCGTACTCATCGGGCGACTACCTCGTGACCGTGATCCGCGGCGGTTCGGCAGGGCTGTCCGGCAGCGCCGTCGGCTGGACCCAGAACTCCACGGGCATCCCCGGCGCGACGGAGGCCGAGGACGCCTGGGGTGCCAGCCTGCGCTTTGCCCATTTCAAGGGCATCGGCGCACCACAGGGCATGATGGTCGGCGCGCCCGGCGAGAACTCCGGCAGCGGCGCGGTGACCTTCATCTACGCCACCGACTCCGGCCTCACCGGCACCGGCTCGGTCAGCCTCTCCCAGAACTCCAGCGGCGTGCCAGGGGGCTCGGAGAAGGGCGACGGATTCGGCGCCTTCTTCACGTACTAGCAGCGGCTGGCCCACCACGCGGTGCACGCGTCTATGGCGGCGTGCACCGCGTCGGGGCTGGCGGCATCGAGCCACCGGATGCGGGGGTCGCGGCGGAACCAGGAGCGCTGGCGGCGGACGAACCGGCGGGTGGCGCGCACCGTGTCGGCCGCGGCCGTCGCCTCGTCGCAGGCGCCGTCGAGGTACGCCAGGACCTGCTGGTAGCCCAGTGCCCGGCTGGCAGTACGGCCCTGCCGCAGGCCGCGCACGATGAGGCGCTCCACCTCGGCGACGAGTCCCTCGCGCCACATGAGCTCGACGCGCTGGGCCACCCGCGCGTCCAGCTCGACCGGGTCGCGGTCGTCGCCGAGTTGCAGCGCGGGATGGTACGGCCGCTCCCCGGGAAGCTCGGCTGTGAAGGGGCCGCCGGTCAGCTCGATGACCTCCAGTGCCCGCACGATGCGCCGGCCGTTGGACGGC
>JAEZGP010000774.1 GCA_023437285.1 Actinomycetes bacterium
GGCGGGGGGGGTCGGCGGCGGCCGAGGCGGCGCGCCTGAAGCGGGCGATCGTGGCGGTGCGCGAGGACGGCTACGCGACCAGCGACGAGGAGACCGCGACCGGCGCCGCCGCCATCGCGGCTCCCATCGTCGGCGCGGGGGGCGTGGCGGCGGCCATCACGATCGCGGGCCCGGCGGCCCGCTGGTCCCGGGCGGCCCGGAGCGCGGCCGTCCCGCGGTTGCTCGCGACCACGGCGACGATCAGCGAGCAGCTCGGGTACCGCCCCGGCGATGACGGACCGCGCGAGGTGCGCCGCGGGGCGACGAGCGTTACCCGCTGACCCGATCCAGTGCTCTGTCCATAAAGGACTCATTCACGGTCAACTTCGATGCGCGCCGCATCTGACCAGGGTGGTGTTATGATCACTGCTGTGAAAGCCATATCCACAATGTGGTAATGGTCAAGGCTGCGCCGGTAGCCGGAGAAGTGAAGGGGCAGGGCTGAGCTCATGGGCATGCTCGAGACGGCCCGCCGGTCCGCTGGTCGCCGAGGCTCCTCACCCCCACCCGGCCGCGCGCGGTTAGGTCCCACGAGGCGTCCGTCACCTCTGTTTCTGATCGCGACGCTCTCAGTCGGTGGCACGGTCGCGTCGCTGCAGCAGACCCTGATGCTGCCGGTGCTGCCCGGATTGCCCCTCCTCCTGCACACCAGCACCGACAACGCCTCGTGGATCGTCACCGCCACGTTGCTCTCCGGCGCGGTATCGGTACCCATCCTGTCGCGGCTGGCCGACATGTACGGCAAGAGACGCATGATCATAGTGGCGCTGGCGCTTATGGTCGTGGGTGGCGTGCTGGGCGGCCTGACCCATGACCTGCTGCTCGCGATCATCGCCCGGGCGTTGCAGGGAACGGGCTTCGCCGTGGTGCCCATCGGCATCGCCATCATGCGCGACGAGCTGCCGGCCGACCGGGTACCCCTCGGTGTGACGCTGATGGGCGCGACGCTGGCGCTCGGCGCCGGTGCCGCGCTACCGCTGTCGGGCCTCATCGTGGCGCACCTGGACTGGCACTCCATCTTCTGGATCACGGCGGCCGCCAGCCTCGCGTCCCTCCTGGCGATCTGGTGGATCGTGCCGGAGTCTCCCATCCGCAGCGGGGGATCGTTCGACTTTCCCGGGGCGCTGCTGTTGTCGGCCGCGGTGACGGCGCTGATGCTCGCCCTGTCGAAGGGAACACAGTGGGGCTGGCTCTCGCCGCCCACGCTGACGCTGGCCCTCGTTGGCCTGGTCCTGCTCGCGGTCCTGGTGGTGGTGGAACTGCGCACCCGTACGCCGCTGGTGAACGTGCTCATCGCCGTCCGTCCCGCCGTCATGCTGGTCAACATCGCCTCCGTTCTGTGCGGTTTTGCGATGTTCGCCAACATGGTGGGCAGCATGCAGTTGCTGCAGCAGACCCGCGACTCCGGTTACGGGCTCGGCCTGGACGCTCTGCAGGCCGGGCTGTGGATGGCCCCGACAGGGCTGATCTTCGGCGCGTGGGCCCCCATCGCCGCGCGGATGATCCGGCGGTTCGGCGACCAGGCCGCGCTGCTCGGCGGGGCGGCCATCATGGCGGTCACCTATGTGGGACGCGTGTTCCTCAGTTCCGAGCTGTGGCAGGTGGTCTGCGGGTCGGTGCTGGTCGGCGTCGGGGTGTCGATGACGTTCGCGGCGATGCCGACGCTCATCATGGCCGCGGTCCCGCGCACCGAGACGGCGTCGGCGAACGGCCTCAACACGTTGCTGCGGTCGGTCGGCTCCTCGACGGCGAGCGCCGCGGTGGCCTCGCTGACCACGGGCCTGGTCGTGACCGTCAACGGCACTCAGCACCCGTCCTTCGCCGCCTTCGAGACGCTCTTCTGGATCGCGGCGGCGGCGTCCCTGGTGGCCGCTCTGGTGGTCGTGCCCCTGATGCGGTCGCGCCGGCCCAGCGGCGGGTGACCGCCCCGGGCCCGGGGCGGTCACGCTGGTCGGCGTCAGGCGGGAACGGCCAGCGCGCTCGGGTGCTGGCTCGGGTCGGGCCGGCCGTTCTCCAGGTGGCACGCTGACCATCCGCCCTGGGGCTGGGCGACCGGCGGCGGCACCTCGGTCGCGCAGATCTCCATGACGTACGGGCAGCGCGTACGGAACCGGCAGCCCGACGGCGGGGCGATCGGGCTGGGGATCTCCCCCCGGGGGGCCTTCGGCCGCGCCGCGCCGGTCCGGCTCGGCGAGAGGATCGAGGCGAGCAGGGTGCGCGTGTACGGATGCGCGGGGGAGTGGTAGACGCGCTCCGCCGGACCGCTCTCCACGACCCGCCCGAGGTACATGACGGCGATGTCGTGGCTGACGTGGTGCACGAGGCTGAGATCGTGCGCCACGAACAGGAACGCGATGCCGTCGGTCTCCTGGATGTCCTGGATCAGGTTGACGATCTGCGATCTGGTCGAGACGTCGAGGGCGCTCACCGGCTCATCGCAGATGATCAGCTGCGGATGCAGGGCGAGGGCCCGGGCGATCGCGATGCGCTGGCGCTGGCCGCCCGACAGCGCCTTCGGCGAGCGCGGGGCCAGCGCCGGATCGAGACCGACCCGGCGTAGCAGGGAGGCGACGCGTTCGCGGCGCTCGCCCTCCGACAGCGAATCGTGGACGACCAGCGGCTCGGCGATGCTCTGCCCGACGGTCATCATCGGATCGAGGGAGGCGAACGGGTCCCGGTGCCGCGCGACGTGCTCGGCCAGCACCCAGCCGTCCTCGATCGCCATGATGGCGCCCTGCGCGAGGTACTGCAGCGGCGGATGGGCGGCGTCGCCGAGTAGCCCGATGCGGCCGTGTACCCAGGTCATGATGGGGTCGCGGTCGAACATCTGCCACCAGCGGTCGCGCCACATGAGGGGGATGCCGTGGCGTACGTTGTCGCAGGCGTCGGCGAACGCCGCGTCGAGCTCGTCCGGGGTACCCCAGGTCTGCTCGCCTTGGACCGCGCGCGGCGACTGGAAGACGGCGACCTGGTTGAGCATCGCGCCGCCGCGCAGGC
>JAEZGP010000384.1 GCA_023437285.1 Actinomycetes bacterium
TCGTCGGCAGCGTCATATGTTTATAACAGACAGCACCTGGCCCGCCCAGGTGCACCGCCTGCGCCCCGGCGACGACGCCTGGGCCACGATCGTCCCGCAGTTGGCCGCCAAGCGCCTCAACGGCCCCGGCGGCGAGGAACTGGCCCGCCGCTGGGCTGACCCGGACGTGCTGGTCTGCCGCCTCACCCCGGACGGCGACCCGATCGAGGCCGGCCCCACCCTGCCGGACGGTTCCCTGGCCGCCGAGGTCCCGCAGACCCCGGCGGTGCACCGCGTGCGCCGCCCTTTCCGCCTGCACCGCGTGCGCGGCCGCCGCTAGCGCGGTCAGCCGACGAAGGGTGGGACGGCGATCTCGCCCGTGGCGATCGGGACCACGCCGCCGGTGACGGTCGCGCCGAGGGGCTTGCCGGAATCGGCGGTGACGGTGCACTCCAGTGTGGACGGGCGGTGCAGCTCCGCGCCCTGGCGCACCGTGTACGACGAGCGGCCCTCGCCGGTCAGCAGGCCGGACGCGACCGCGTAGACGCCGAAGCCGAGCGCGGCCGAGCCCGTGGCCGGGTCCTCGGGGACGCCCGAGCCGGGTACGAACGCCCGCGCGTGCGACACGTGCCGGGCGGCGTCCCAGGCGAACACCACCAGGTCGGTCACCCCGTGCCGGCGGGCGGCGTCGCTGTTGAGGCTCGCGCGGGCGACGGCGTCCGGGCGTACGGACAAAAACGGCCACTCCAGACCGCAACCGGCGGCGCGCGGCGGCGGGCCGGCCAGGTCGTCGGCGGTCAGCCCGACGATCTCCAACAGCGGGGCGGGGTCGAGTTCCGGGCCGAGGGTCGGCGTGCCGCCCGTGAGGGTCGCCCGCCCATCGGCGTACACCTGGATGGGCAGCAGTCCCGCGCCGCATTCCTGGACCACCTCGGCGCCCGACGCGGGGTCGAGGCCCGCCCAGCCACGCCGCACCAGCGTGACCGCCGTGCCCACCGACGGGTGCCCGGCGAACGGCAGTTCCAGCTCCGGGGTGAAGATCCGCACCCGGTAGGTGGCACCGCCCGACGGCGGCAGCACGAACGCGGTTTCCGACAGGTGGAACTCCCGCGCCAGGGCCTGTAGCTGCCCCGTGCCCAACCCGTCGGCGCCGAACACCACAGCCAGCGGATTTCCGGTGAAGGGCCGGTCGGTGAAGACGTCGACGATCTCGTACGCCAACTTGGTCATACCCACTCCTACGCGGCCCTCTAGTCTAGTGGCGTGACGACGGCGACCAGGGTCTACGTCGCCCGGCTCGCCGGCCTCAGCGTCTTCGACCCTAACGGAGACCAGGTGGGGCGGGTCCGCGACGCCGTGGCGCGCGTCCGCGACGGCGGGCTGCCGCCGCGTGTCGTCGGGCTGGTCGCCGAGATGCCGCTGCGGCGGCGCATCTTCCTGCCGATCGGCCGGGTCACCTCCGTGGACGCCGAGTCGGTCGTGCTCAGCACCGGGACGCTGAACCTGCGCCGGTTCGAAAAACGCCCCGGCGAGCTGCTCGTCCTCGAGGACCTGCTCGACCGCAGGGTCACCATCACCGGTACGGGCGCCGCCGCCACGGTCGTGGACGTCGCCATGGAGTCCACCGGCCGGCTCGGCGACTGGGTGCTCACCCGGGTCGCCGTGCGGGAGTACACGGGGCGGCTGTCGCGGCGGGGCCACCTCCACCAGTTGGAGTGGGCGGAGGTCGCCGGCCTAGTCGGTGAGGCGGAGTCGCAGGGCACGGCGTCGCTGCTGGCCGTGCTCGACAACATGCGGCCGGCCGACATGGCGAACGTGTTGCAGGACCTCTCCGACGCGCGCCGCGTCGAGGTGGCCACCGCCCTCGACGACGAGCGGCTCGCCGACGTGCTCGAAGAGCTGCCCGAACACGACCAGGTCGAGATCATCGGGGCGCTGAGTCCGGAGCGGGCGGCCGACGTGCTCGAGGAGATGGACCCGGACGACGCCGCCGACCTGCTCGCCGAGCTGCCCAAGCCCGACCAGGAAGCGCTGCTCGACCTCATGGAGCCCGACGAGTCGGCCCCGGTACGGGCACTGCTCGACTACGTACCCGGCACCGCAGGTTCGATCATGAACTCGGAGCCGGTGGTGCTGCCCCCCGACGCCACGGTCGCCGAGGCGCTGGCCCGGGTCCGCGAGCCGCAGCTGTCGCCCGCCCTGGCCGCCATGGTCTACGTCGCCCGGGCGCCGATGGCCACGCCGACCGGCCGCTACCTGGGCGTCGTGCACGTCCAGCGGCTGCTGCGCGAGCCGCCCGCCGCGCTGCTCGGCGGCGTCGTCGACAACGGCGTCGACCCGCTGACGACCGGTACCCGGCTCAACGAGATCACCCGGCGGATGGCGACCTACAACATGGTGGCCATGCCCGTCGTCGACGACGACCGGCTGGTCGGCGCCGTGACCGTCGACGACGTGCTCGACCAGCTCCTGCCGCGCGACTGGCGCGACCGCGACCAGCAGGCCGGCCGTGACTGAGGCGCGCGGGGACGCCGAGGGCCGGCGGGAAGGCCGTCGCGGCGCGCGGACGCGGCGCGTCGAGCAGCCGATCCCGTGGCGGGAGCCGCGCGAGAACCGCACCAGCGTGCAGCGCGAGGTACGGCTCGACCAGCCGCGGCTGCGCCGGGGCCCGACACTGCCCCGCTTCGACCCGGAGGCGTTCGGCCGCTGGTCGGAGGGCATCGCCCGGTTCATGGGGACGGCGAAGTTCCTCGTCTACATGACCGTCGTGATCATCGTGTGGTTCGGGTGGAACACCCTGGCACCCGCGACGTGGCGCTTCGACCCGTACACGTTCACGTTCTTGACCTTGATGTTGTCTTTGCAGGCGTCCTACGCGGCGCCGCTCATCCTGCTCGCGCAGAACCGGCAGGCCGACCGCGACCGGCTGGCCGCCGAAGAGGACCGGCGGCGGGCGGCCATGCAGAAGGCCGACACCGAATACCTGGCGCGGGAGATCGCCGCGTTGCGCATCGCGCTCGGCGAGGTGGCCACCCGCGACTTCCTGCGCTCCGAACTCGCCCGGCTCACCGAGGAACTCGACGAATCGGCGCACCGGCGGCTCAAGACCGCCCGCAAGGAGCAGCAGCGACAGCTGCGCAGGGAGGCCCGCCGGACGGACGCCCTGGCCTTCGACGAGGACCCCGACGCGATCGAGGACGACGACGAGGACGAGGCGCGTCAGGAGCCGCGCGCCTCAAGGGGCAAGACGCGCGACTCCTGATTCGATGGTCGCACCGAGCGGCCGGGCGCGGGGCCGAACAAGGGCGAAAAGTCCGCCGGCCGTACCCCAATTAGCATGGGTGGCATGCCTGACCCGAGCACTGACGCCATCCGCACCGCCCTCGCCGCCGTTCACGACCCCGAGATCCGCCGGCCGATCACCGATCTCGGCATGGTCAAGGACGTGCAAACCGGTCCGGACGGGGCGGTCCGCGTCGAGGTGCTGCTCACCGTGGCCGCCTGCCCGCTGAAGGACAAACTGCGCGACGACGTGACATCGGCCGTACGCGCGGTGCCCGGCGTGACCAGCGTCACCGTGGAGTTCGGGGTCATGACCCCGCAGCAGCGCCAGGAGCTGCAAACATCCCTGCGCGGGCCGCGCGCGGCCGAGACGGTCATCCCGTTCGCCCAGCCGGGTTCGCGCACCCGGGTCTACGCGGTCGCCAGCGGCAAGGGCGGGGTCGGCAAGTCCAGCGTGACCGTCAACCTGGCCGCCGCGCTGGCCGCCCGGGGACTGTCGGTCGGCGTGGTCGACGCCGACATCTACGGCCACTCGGTACCCCGGATGCTCGGCACCGACGACCGCCCCACGCAGGTCGAAGACATGATCATGCCGCCGCAGGCGCACGGCGTGAAGGTCATCTCGATCGGCATGTTCACCAAGGGCAACGCCGCCGTCGTCTGGCGCGGGCCGATGCTGCACCGGGCCCTGGAACAGTTCCTCGCCGAGGTCTACTGGGGCGATCTTGACGTCCTCCTGCTCGACCTGCCGCCGGGCACCGGCGACGTGGCGATCTCCCTGGCCCAGCTGCTGCCCAGCGCCGAGATCCTCGTCGTGACCACCCCGCAGGCCGCGGCCGCCGAGGTCGCCGAGCGGGCCGGCGCCATCGCCCTGCAGACCCACCAGCGCCTCGTCGGCGTCGTGGAGAACATGTCCTGGCTGGAGCTGCCCACCGGCGAGCGGATGGAGGTGTTCGGCGCCGGCGGCGGCGCCGTCGTCGCCGGGTCGCTGAGCCGCCTCGTCGGCGCCGACGTGCCGCTGCTCGGCCAGATCCCGCTCGACACCCGCGTCCGCGAGGGCGGCGACGCCGGCACCCCGATCGTTCTCGCCGACCCCTCGTCGCCCGCCGCGCAGGCTCTGGCCGCCGTCGCCGACCGGCTAGCGGTCCGCCGCGAGAGCCTCGCCGGCCGTTCGCTCGGCCTGACCCCGGCCGGCCGATGAACACCCGCCGCCCGCTACCGGGCGACGAGTGGTTGGTGAGTCTGGCCATCCCCGTCGAGGCGCGCTCGCGCGGCGAGGCCGTCAAGGCCTTCTGGGAGTACGTGCACCAGCTCGGCCCCGAGGAGCTACCCGCGTTCGTCTCGCCGGCCCAGGATGAGCTGGACATGCGGGCCTACGTCCTGGACGAGCCGACCAACCTGGACCCCGAAGAGGACGACTGACCAGCTCGCGACCACTTCCCGGCGCACAGGTCGTCGCCCGACTCGGCGCCCCACTTCCAGTGATCTTGCCAGCGCCGGTCGCCGGTTACGGGGCGACGTAGTACAGGCATCGATAGATCTTGGTACGAAACCCCACCGATAGGTAGGTTTTCGTACCAAGATCTGTCAGGCAGCACGCCGTCCTGTCACGCGCCGAGCAGCGCGGCCACCGCCTCCGTCGTCGCCGGGTGAGCGGTGAGCAGCGCCTGCGCCGCGGGGTTCGTCGGTGCGCCGGCGGCATGCGGCGCCCGCCACTCGACCGGGCAGCCCAGCAGGCCGGCAATCGCGTCGGTCGTGTCGGGATGGCCGCGCAGCAGCGCGGTCGCCGGCCGGTCAACGACGACCGCCACGGCGGCTGGGGCCGCGACACCCGCCGCCGGCCTGGCCTGCCAGGGCGGCACGAAGGCGTCGACGGCCGGCAGCGTCGCCGGGAAGGTGCGTCCCGCCTCGCGGATGAGCAGCGGAACGTACTCGGCGGCGTGCTCCTTGAGCGTCGTGATGAGCGTCGGCAGCCACGGCAGCAGCACCGGGTCGGGCAGCCGGGCGAACGCGTTGGAGATCACCTCGACGACGAACGGCGCCAGCCTCGGCACCGGCTCCAGCGCCTGGACGAACCCGCTCAGGTACTGCGGGAACGACGGCACGACGAGCGGGTTGGCGAGCAGGTCGTCGCAGCGTGCCCGCAGGTCGGCGACGGTGAGCACGCCAAGGTGCGTACGCGCCGCCCACAGCAGCGCCACCTTCGCAGGCGCCTCCGGGTGCGACTGGGCCACGGCCAGTTCCAGCTGGGTACGGTCGCAGCCCAGCGAGATCGCCATGCTCTCCATGCTGAACAGGAAGCCCAGCATGGCCGCCACCTGCCGCACGCCCGACTCGTCGTCGACGAACGCGGTCGGCAACAGGGTGCAGTAGTGCGCGTACCCGCTGGTCACGAAGTCCTGGCACCACGCCGGCAGCTCCGGTTGGGTGGCCCGGTAGTGGGCCAGCAGCCGGCGGGCCCGGCGCAGCACCTCGGGGGCGTCGTCGACCGTACGCTCGGCGGCGAGCAGCTCGACCGCGCGCGTACCCAGCTCGTCGGTGAACCGGCGGCTGCCCAGGAACACGATCGAGTCCTCGACCGCGGCCAGCGCCTTCGCGGCCGTGGCCTGCGGCCCCCACACGGCGCGCCGCAGCCGTTGCTCCACGACCTGCTCGACAGTGACGCCCTCGTAGCCCAGCTCGATGATCGCCCGCTGGTTGCGGCCGATCGCCAGGTCCCAACTCTCCTGAATGGACTTCTCGCCGAGCCGACGCGAGCCCATGATGGGCCGCACCGCACCCTCGGGCAGCAGGTAGCGCAGCATCCACAGCAGGTGGGAGACCGGCTCCAGCTCGGGCCGGGCGGCCAGGTCCATGAGTGCCCGGTGGATGGTGCGCTGCTCCAGGTCGAACTCGAGCGGGGCGAGCCGGTCGTAGACGTCGCGGGCCAGCGGCGGCAGCGCCTCGTAGCCCACCTGGCCGACCCGGTCGCCGCCGAGCATGATCTCGCACAACCGGCGCACGTCGCGCCGGCCGGGCACGACATCCTTCTCGATGCAGGTCACGGCCGCGTCCGCGAAGTCGTACGGGGTGGGTCGCGCGCGGTTGCGCATGCCGGCGAGCAGGATCGACGTCTCGAAGATGGCGATGGCGTCGGCCGTGCTCGACAGGTACCCGTTGCGGCGGGCCAGCCGGACGATCTCGACAGACCAGCCGAGCAGCTCCTCCTCGTCGAGCCCGAGCGGCTGCGGCGGGGTGGCCAGGTAGTCGGTCAGCTTGTCGGCCACGGGCATCGGCGCGGCGGCCGGGGCGGCCGCCTTGGCCTTGGCGGCCTTCTTGCGGCTGCCCTTCTGCCCGGCGAGCTGGAACGTCGCCAACCGCGTGGCGCTCACGGCCTTCTGCCAACTGGTCGAGGCGATCGACACCGAGCCGGGGGCCAGGCCGAACTGTGCCTCGATCGCCGAGTGGCTCGACGGGATGAGGCCGTAGAGCCACTTCGTGGCCGTACGTTCGGAGATGACGAAGTCGCCCGTGCCGGCGACGCCGAACTCCTCGACGCGGCTGGCCGCGTGGAACGCGCCGCACACGTAGAGGCAGTCGGCCGGGTCGGCGCCGCTGGCCGCGAGGTGCTCGCGCATGCGCGTCCACATGTAGCGTTCGCGGTCCTCGTCGACGGTGACGCGGTGCGCGTCGCCCGGCGCGAGCCGCCGGAACAGGCTGCCGATCAGGACCATGACCTGCCGGTACGTGTCGTAGTCGGCGGTGGCGAGCGGCCGCTCGACGTACTGGTCCCACCATTCCGACCAGTGCCGGACCCGGCCGTGGTGCAGCAGGTGCTCCTCCAGTTCGGCGAAGCGGGGCCGCAGGTCGCCGATCTCGACGCCGACCGCGTCGCCGTGCAGGTCGCCGTCCTCGGTGTGCTCGGCGGCCGGCGCGGGCTCCTCGCGGGGCTGCCACTGGAAGACGTGGTCGGTGGACCGGTCGACGAGCACCAGCTCGACGCCCGGGGTCTCCAGGGCGTACGCGATGGCCTGGTATTCCGCCGACGATTCGGTGATCGGCGCGACCACGGACAGCGGGCCCCAGTCCTTGGGGAAGCCGTGCAGCTCCGCCGCGAACGCCTGCAACGCGACGGGCAGCCGGCAGTTGCGCAGCTCGCTGAGCAGCGGGGCGAGGTCCTCGCACAGCTCCAGGTAGATGACCTTGGGCTGCTTCTCGCGCAGGCGACGGACCATCGCCAGCGCCGACGCGGGCGAGTGGTGACAGACCGGGAAAATCTCCAACGGTTCCGCCAGGGCCCGGTCGACGTCGTCCACGATCCCGGCCAGGATCCCGCCGAGGGCGTCCGCGCCGACGAACTCCTCCGCCGCGCCGACCAGCTGCGTACGCAGCTCGCCGAAGGGGCCGGCCGTCATGACAGGGTCGCGATGGCCTGCCGGCCACCGTCGAGGAACTCGGGCCAGTCGCCGCCGTCGGCCTTGCTGCGCGGCTCGACGACCCCGTGCAGGTACTTGTTGAGGATCGCCAGGTCCTCCGGGCTGCGCCGGGCCAGCGATCCGACCAGCGAGCTGGCCAGGGTGCCCGCGCGCAGGGTGCGGTCGCCGAAGAAGTTGCTGTGCAGGATCGCGTCCTCCAGTACGCCGATCTGCTCGGCCGTGGACAGCGCCGACTCCAGCTTCTCGTCGTCGCTGGTCGCCGACGCGGCCGCGGCGCGCAGGTCGGCGAAGCTCTGCAGCAGGATGTCGAGGAGGGTGGGCGGCACGTCCAGCTCGATCTGGTGGCGGCGCAGCAGCTCGACCGTGCGGAAACGCACGATCTCGGCCTCGCTGCGCTTGTTGCTCACCACGGGGATGCGCACGAAGTTGAACCGGCGCTTGAGCGCCGAGGAGAGGTCGTTGACGCCCCGGTCGCGGCTGTTGGCCGTGGCGATGATGGAGAAGCCGGGCTTGGCGAAAACGATGTTGTCGTCGTCCAGCTCCGGAATCGAGACGTACTTCTCCGACAGGATCGAGATCAACGCGTCCTGCACGTCGCTGGTCGAGCGGGTCAGCTCCTCGAACCGGCCGATCACCCCACGCTCCATCGCCGTCATGATCGGCGACGGGATCATCGACTCGCGCGACTGCCCCTTGGCGATGACCATCGACACGTTCCACGAGTACTTGATGTGGTCCTCGGTGGTGCCGGCGGTGCCCTGCACGACGAGCGTGGAGTTGCGGCTGATCGCCGCGGCGAGCAGCTCGGCGAGCCAGCTCTTGCCGGTGCCCGGGTCGCCGATGAGCAGCAGGCCCCGGTCGGAGGCGAGCGTGACGATGCTGCGCTCGACGAAGCTACGGTCGCCGAACCACTTCTGCGACACCTCGCGGTCGAGGCCGTCGGCGCGTTCCGAACCAAGGATGAACAGGCGAACCATGCGCGGGCTCAGCCGCCACGAGAACGGCTTCGGGCCGTCGTCGATGGACTCCAGCCAGTCCAGCTCGTCGGCGTACTTGACCTCGGCGGGGGCGCGGAGCATGTCGTTGGTCATGGGTGGGGTCTCCTAGGCGAGGAAGTTCTTGAGTTCGACGACGAGCTTGCGGATGTGACCGGAAATCACCGGGGTGCCGAGGGTCTTGAAACGCTCGCGGAACCACGGGTTGACGCTCTGGCTCCCCGAGCTGTTCACCGAGCCGACCGGGATGAACTTCACGCCCGACCGATGGACCGCCTGGATGCCGTCGAACAGCGGCTGAGACCGGTCGAACTCGTAGAAGTCCGAGATCCACACCATCACGGTGTTGTGCGGCTCGGCGATCTTGGGTCGGGCCATGGCCATAGCCACCGGCCCGTCGTTGCCGCCGCCCAGCTGGGTGCGCAGCAGCACCTCGAACGGGTCGTGCACCCACGGGGTCAGATCAAGCGCCCGGGTGTCGTACGCGATGAGGTGCACGTCCACTTTCGGCAGGCCGGCGAAGATGGAGGCCAGGATCGTGCAGTTGACCATCGAGTCGACCATGGAGCCCGACTGGTCCACCACCACGATCAGCCGCGACGGCGTGGTGCGTTTCGCGGTGCGCCGGTAGAACAGCTTGTCGACGTAGAGCCGCTCGTCCTCCGGGCTCCAGTTGGTCAGGTTCTTCCAGATGGTGCGCTCAAGGTCGAGGTTGCGGAACACCCGCTTCGGCGGCACCGACCGGTCGATGGTGCCGGCCGAGGTCTGCGCCACCTGGGTACGCAACACCTCGGCGACCTCGTCGACGAACCGGCGGATGAGCGCCTTGGCGTTGGCCAGCGCCACCCCGGACAGGTTGTGCTTGTCGCGCAGCAGTTGCTCGATGAGCGACATGCTCGGCGTCAGCTGGGCGGCCAGCTTCGGGTCCGCGAGCACCTCGCGCAGGTGCATGCGGCGCACCAGGTCACCCTCGATGCCGGCGAGCACGCCGCCCAGGCCCTCGGCGCCCGGCCGGCCGCGCAGCTCGCCCGGCTGCTTGCCGAGCGCGCACTCGAACCAGCCCGCGTCGGACTGCCAGCGGGCCAGCTGCGTGGCGCTCACGTTGCCCGAGCCGGTCGCGAACACGTTGAGCAGCACCTTGGACACCAACGCCGCGCGACGCACCTCGCCGCCCGCCGGGGCGGCGTCCGGGTCGGGCGCCATGAGGTTGCTCAGGTCGTCGCCGACCTCGGGAAATCGTTGCACGATCGTGTCAATCGAGACCTGCGGGTCCAGCAGCGCACCCGGCAGCCCCAGGTCCTCGACGATCGCCACGCTGGCGTTCTCCAGGGTCGCCTGCTCCTCGGGGTCGAACAGCCGCGCGAGGAGCCGCCAGTAGAGCACCTGCCGCCGGTTGGCGTCCGCCGCTGACATGTCGCTCATGAGCGCAGCAGCTTTCCGGCCCGCTCACGCAGTACGGAGAACGAGTCGCCCATCGCCGCGTACGCCTTGGCCGCCTTGGGGTCGGTGACGCCCTCGGCCCAGTCACCGTTGTGCGCGCTCACGGGCTTCTTCTTCACGGTCGCCTGTACGGCCAGCGGCTGCAGCGACCACACCCCGGCGTCCCAGCGCAGCAGGCCCAGGCACGCCGACGAGGCGGCCACCAGGTCGGTGGTGAGCGGTCCGCAGGAGGGCAGCCGGTCGACCGCCACGGCCAGCCGCGCGCCGCCCAGGTCGAACACGAGGCCGCCGTCCTGCGTCGCCTCGGCGCGGTAACCCTCCACGAGTACGGGCTCCGCGAGCGCGACCGGGTGCCGGTCCAGTGGGGGCACGGCCGGGGCGAGCGCGCCGGCGAGCAGCACCCGGGCGGTCGCGAACGGGTCGGCCGGTTCGCCCGGGCGGGCCTGACCGTCGCGCCAGAGCAGGTCGCCGCTGGCCAGCAACGGCACGTCGGTGAGTTCGAGGACGCGCCGCTCGGCGAGCGCCGCCCTCAGCACGGGCGTGTCGCCGAACAACAGCCACACGGCCGGGCCGACGATCGTGTCGGTCTTCATGGCGCCGACGCTGGCGCGCACGAGCCGGGGTTCGGCGCCGGGGACTTCGAGGATGCCATGGACCTGCGCCTGCACGGCCGTGCTGTGCTCGTGCACGTCGACGCCGAGCACCAGCAGCCGCCCGGACACCGTGGCGACCGGGTCGGGCGTGGCGGCCCAGCCGGCGTCGTGCGCGAGCAGCGTCGCGCGCGACCACAGGTCGCCCCAGCGGCGCAGCGGCACGTGGGACATCGTCGAGACCGGGCTGGCCACCCGCAGCTCGGCCGCCAGGCCGTCGAGCAGCACCGCGAGCCGGCGCGCGGCCGGCGCCGTGAGCAGCCCGGAGATCACCTGGCCGGCGGTGGAGACGAGGTCGTGGTCGACGCCGCGCCACCCGGTGATGACCAGCTCGCGCAGCCAGGACCGGGTGCCGGCGAGCAGATTGTCCAGGCCGGCCGGGGCCGCCAGGCCGGTTGGGCCAGCCGGGGTGGCCAGGACGGTGGGGCCTGCCGGGGTGGCCAGGCCGGTTGGGGCGGCCGGAGCCGCCGCGGGCGGCTGCCACGCCTGGCGGGTGAGGCCCAGCGCCGCGTCGAGGTGACCCCGCAG
>JAEZGP010000115.1 GCA_023437285.1 Actinomycetes bacterium
GCAGAACGCCGCCGCCGACGCGTTCCTGTCCACGGCGTACGCCGCGGAAACGCAGATCACCCCGCGCATCCGGGAGCTGGCGCACGACCTCGGCGGGGAACTCTACGGAGAGCAGAACGCGCGCAAGGAGGAGGGCTCCTTCAAGCGCAAGCTCGCCGACGAGATCGCCCTGGACCGGCGGCTGCCGGTCAGCGAGCACCTCGCCAACATGAAGGACGCCGTCCGCTACACGATCGCGTTCGACGCCGACAGCTACGCCGCCGGCGCGCAGCGGACCGTCGACCACCTGCTGTCGGCCCGCGACGAGCACGGCCGCCCCGCGTACGAGCCGGTCAAATTCAAGAACTTCTGGCAGAACCCCGACGGGTACGTGGGCATCAACAGCTTCTGGCGCGATACCGCGACGGGCCAGGTCTTCGAGCTGCAGATCCACACGCCCGACAGCTTCGCCACCAAGACGGCCACCCACGACCTGTACGGCATCGCTCGCACGACCGACGACCCGATCCTGCGCCGCGACAGCGAGGCCGCCGCCAACGCGCGGTTCGCCGAGGTCACCCGGCCCGACGGCGCGGAGCGCATCGGCGTACCCGACGGCGCGTGGCCGCCGGCCCGCACCGCGCCGACCGAGCCGGCGACCCCGCCACGACCGGCCGGCGAGCTGCCCACCAGCGGAACCCCGCCCGACCACGCGGACCGGGCCGGACACCCCGACACGTCCGACGTCACCGACGTCACCGACACCTCCGACGTCACCGATACCGACACCGTCACCGATACCGACGCCGACGCCGACGCCGACGCGGCAGCACGACCGGACGGCGATGCCCCCGCGCACCCGTACGTCGATACCGCCGAGGCGATCCGGCTGGTCCGCGACAACCTGCACGACACCCCCGCCGGGTACGCGTTCTATCCGCCCGGCGACCGGGTGGTGGAGTTCGCGCAGGCGGTGCAGGCCCGGCCCGGGGTCGTCACGTTCGACCTGCACGGCTCCCCCGACGGCTTCCACATCGACGGGCGGGTACTCACCGCCGAGCAGTTCGCCCACGCGGTCGACGTGCTGCGCCAGGAGGGCCTCATCCACCTCGGCGACGGCGACCCCGTCCGCCTGATGGCCTGCGAGACCGGCCGCGGCGACGACTCCCCCGCCGTCCAGTTCGCGCGCGAGTCCGGCCGGGAGGTCACCGCGCCGACCGAGCGCGTGTGGACCAACCTGCGGGGCGAGGAGTGGGTCACCTCCGCCGAGCTACGCGACGGTTTCTGGCTGCCCACCGGAGAGGGCGACGGACACTGGCGCACCTTCGGCCCCGACGGCCACGAGCTGACGGCACCCCACGCGGGGCCCGACGCGACGCCGGACGGCCCCGAAGCGGCGCGGTCCGACTCACCCGACGTACCGGACCGCCCCGCCGTTGACGACGACCCAGGAAGCGACGACCCAGGAAGCGACGGCCCAGGAAGCGACGGCCCAGGAAGCGACGGCCCAGGCGCCGACAACCCGGCACGAGACGACCCGGCCCGCGACGACCTGGGCGGCGACGACCCGCGCGGGCCGGTGCTCAGCCCGCAGGCGCTCGTCAGCGAGTACGGCATGCCGGTACGCAACCAGGAGGCGTTCCAGGCGTACGCGGAGCAGCACGGCTTCGTCATCGACGTACGGCCGACGAACGCGGCCGCGGTGCACTGGCTCGACCAGGGTGCCATGCCGAAGCCGTTGGAGATCAAGGCGAAGACGATCGACGAGCGCGACGTGCTGCTCGGCGCGCCGGACGACAAGGTCGGCCTGGTCGGGTACTTCGTGCCCGAGTTGCCGCCACGCCCCGACGGCATGTCCGACGAGCAGTGGAGTTCGGTCCAGAAGCGCTACGCCCAGCGGCTCAACGAGTACGGCGAGCTTTCCGCGACGATGGCCCGGCTGGAGGCGAGCGGCCGGTTCACCGTCGCCGACGGCGTGGTCTACGCCCGCGACGAGGCCGGCGGGCTGCGTCCGATCACCGGCGACCACGACATGTTCGACATCCGGCGCGCGGACGGCTCCCGGCTGGGCCCGGACGAGTACAACGACGTGATCGCCGAGCTGCGCGAGCAGGGCATCGGCGTGCAGCACGGCGCCCACATGTACTGGCAGCCGCAGAGCGACTTCGAACGCCAGATCCACGCGGACATCGCGGCCAAGCACCAGCCCGGCGGCGAGGAGGGCCTGATCCGCTTCGCGTCCGGTGAGCCGCCGCGCCTGGTCGACGCCGCCACCCCGGTCCACCAGGAGCAGCCGTCGGCCCCGCCACGCGAGCGGGACGACTCCCCGCCCGACGGGAACGAGTACCAGTCCCGCTCGGGCACCGACCCGCCCATCGGTGACGGTCCGCGCACAGGTGACGGGCCGACCACGCGTGACGGGCAGCCCACCGGCGACGGGCAGCCCACCGGCGACAGTCCGCTCGCGGGTAGCAGTCCGCCTGCGGGTGACGGGCCGGTTGCGGCCCGCGCCGGGCTCGACGAGCTCGCCGCCGAGGCTGGCCGGCCCGGCGTCCAGGAG
>JAEZGP010000134.1 GCA_023437285.1 Actinomycetes bacterium
ACCGGCACAAGGTCCTGTCCCGAACTGCCAACACCTTCCTCGCGCTGGCCGCCGTGACGTTCACCGGCGTGATCGGCGTGGCCGCCGCGTCCCCCTCGGCGGCTGCGGCGGCGGACCGCATCGACCCTCTCGCGGGAAGCAGCGGCTTCCTCGTCATGGTGGAGCGCGACGCGACCTTCGGCCCGAACGAGACCGAGGGCGCCGCCGCGATCGGCGGCAACCTGACCCTGGCCGGCAATCATCAGCTCTTCGTGCACGGCAGCGGCGGGATGATCGTCCCCGACGAGCCGCACCGCACGGCGCTGCTCGTCGGCGGTCGGGTGGACTTCCCCAGCGGCACCGGCAACGCCGAACTCAAGGTGCTCAACGACGGGTACGTCAAGATCGGTGATCTGAGCAACGCGTCGGTGTACGACCGCGACCGCAACGGTGCCGTGATGGGCACCGTGGTCACGCGGAGGAACGCAAGCTACGAGAGTCGGCAGCGCATCGTCCTGACCGCCAAGCAGCCGGCCGCGTCGGTGGGCGCCACCACCAGCCTGAACCTGACGTCGCTGTTCGCCGAGTTCCGCGAGCGCTCCTCGCTCATGGCGGGCCTCGCGCCGACGCTGACGCCGGCCCGCGATGGTGACAAGCTCGCCTTCACGCTCGCCTCCGGGGTGAACGTGGTGACGCTGACCTCGGCCGACCTGGCGGGCATCCGGGAGTTCACGTTCCGGAACAAGCCGGCGGCCGACCGCGTCCTCGTGATCAACATCGACACCACCGGGTCGGGGAACAGCCTGACCTGGCGGGTGCCCAACTTCGCCGGTATCGCCGGAAACGAGGCCCGGCACGTCCTCATCAACTTCGGCGGAGCGACAAGCGTGACGCTGGGCCAGGACTCGGCCACCGTGGAGGGCACCCTTTACGCGCCGTCCGCCAACCTGCTCAACCACAGCCGTAGCAACATCGAGGGCGCGATCGTCGCGCGTACCTTCTCGCACGGCGGCAAGGGCGACGGCGGCGAGATCCACGCGTACCCGTTCGAGGGTCTCGTGCCCTTCGTTCCCCCGACCACGGCTGTTCCGAGCAGCCCGCCCGTAACGACGAGTCCTCCTGTGACGAGTCCTCCTGTGACGACCTCGCCTCCGGTCACCACCTCCCCGCCGGTCACCACCTCGCCTCCGGTGACGACCTCCCCGCCGGTCACGACCTCGCCTCCGGTGACGTCTCCTCCGGTGACGACCTCGCCTCCGGTCACGACTTCGCCTCCGGTGACGACTTCGCCTCCGGTGACGTCCCCGCCGGTCACCACCTCGCCTCCGGTGACGTCTCCGCCGGTGACGACCTCGCCGCCGGTGACCACGTCCGCGCCGGTTACCACGTCGGCGCCGGTGACGTCGTCCGAGCCGCCGACCTCGTCGGCACCGGTGACGTCCCCGGCGCCCAGCACGCCCGCGACGAGCGAGCCGGTCACTGCCCCGACTGGTGAGCCGACCCTGCCGACCACGGGTGCGTCGCTTGTCACCTGGCTGCTCATCGGCGCCGGCTTCCTCGCCGTCGGCATGGGCATGCTGTTCGCCGCCCGGCGGTCCCGCGTCTGACCTGACGCACCCGGTCCGGGGGTCGGTGGCGCGCTCAGCGCCCCGGCCCCCGGACCGTTCCCGTCGACGCGCGCGCTGCGGTCAGGGGGCATCGGGCCTGGTCGGTGTCGTACCCGTCGCGCTCCAGGGTCCGGCCGGCCGCGGTGATGTCACGGCGCCGGTGGTTGCCCCGCCAGGGCGTTCTCGTTGTCGTCTATGTGCTGAGTGTCGTGGTCGTCGCGGTGGTCGGGGCCCACCTGATGTCGCCGACGTCCCCGACGGACGCGACCGCGCCGCTCACCGCGGCGATCCGCGTTGCTCGCGTCACGACGGCCGTGCCCCACGTCGCGGCCCGCGCCACCACGACCGGTCCCGCCCTGCCGGCCCACGCCACCGTGCCCGCGCCAAGCCCGGACGCCACGACCCGGCTCACCAGGGCGCTCGCGGTGCTGCCACTGGGCCGCTGGGCCGAGTTCTCCGTCGCGGTGCGCAACAACCGCGCCGGCGTGACATACCGGTACCTGCCCTCGGCAACGTACGAGACGGCCAGCGTCGCCAAGCTGGCGATCCTGACCGCGCTGCTGCTGCGGGCCCAGGACGCCGGCCGGTCGCTGACCGGCGAGGAGAAGTCGCTGGCCGCGCGGATGATGCGGGCCAGCGACAACGCGGCCGCGACCGTGCTGTTCCGGCGCGTCGGCGGGGCCGGTGGACTGGGCGTGGCCAACCGTCGGCTCGGCCTGGTGGCCACGACCCCCCACGCCAGGTGGGGACTCACCCGCACCACGGTCGGCGACCAGATGCTGCTGGTCAACCAGGCGCTTCGCGGGGCCGGCCCGCTGAGCGCGGCGTCCCGGGCGTACGTCATGGAACTGATGACGACCGTGCACGGGGACCAGCGCTGGGGTGTGCCGGCCGGTGCCCGGGCGGGGGAGACGGCCGCCGTGAAGAACGGCTGGCTTAGCCGCGGCACGGAGGACGGCCGGTGGATCATCAACAGCGTGGGCCGGATCACAGGGCCGCGCACCGACCTGACGGTGGCGGTGCTATCCCACGGCCATTCCGGAATGTCCGCCGGAGTCGCCGCCACCGAGAAGATCATCAAGCTCGTACGGCAGTATCTGGCCTGGTAAATGCCGGCGTACGGGCACACAGAAGATCGCACATGTGTTCGAATGGCGGCATGGAGAAGCGCAGGCACTTCTGGAACGGCTCCTGGGGGCGGCTGGCCCGCCGCGACGTACTGCTCTACGAGGACGCCGGGCAGTGGCTGATCGAGGACCGGACCGGGGGAGCGGAGGGGCGTAGCCGCTGGATCCCGCGCGATGACGAGGACGCCGCCCTCGACGTGCTGCGCGCGCTGCTGGCGGGTACGCAGGACTGGCGCGAGCTCTAGACCGCCTCGCGGAGGGCGACCGACGGCGCGGGCAGCGTGATGCGGTCGCCGGCCCGGTCGAACAGGTAGAGGCGGTCGGGGTCGAGGCGCAGGCTGACCGTCTCGCCCACCCGGGGCGCCAGCGCGGCGGGCAGCCGCGCGGTGACGTCGCCGAGCGCCTCGCGTGCCGGCTCCGCCTCGGGCGAGAAGGCCGGCTGCAGGGCGTAGCGGGCGGGCTCGTCGGCGCGGCGCGGCTGCGGCACGATCCGGGCGAGCCGGCGGCGCAGCGGATGTGCGGCCGGGGGGGGCGGCGCCCCGCGCCGGGGGGGGGTGCGGGGGCG
>JAEZGP010000163.1 GCA_023437285.1 Actinomycetes bacterium
TACTCGGCGCCGCCCGTCACGTCCAGCCCGCCCGGGCTGCACGAGCCGCCGCGCGCCCTCAACAACGAACTGCCCGACCGGCGCGCCGCCTACCCAGTCAGCGCGACGCCCGCGACGGACCGGCCGCCGACGCGCCACCGGGCCGCGTCGCCGCAGCCGCAAACCGCCGAGTACGAGATGGTGAAGCGGCCGTACGGCAGTGGCGCCTACCCGATCAGCGCGCCCAGCGGCGGGGTCCGGCCCGAGCCGGACAGCTACGGTCACTACGCGGGCGACCGCGAGTCGACCTACGACGACTCGGACTACGGCTTCCGGTCGCGCCTCACGCGGGGGGCCGAGGCACCCGCGTCCCGGCACGCGTACCCGGAGCCGCGCGACGAGGAACCGCTGTCGGGCTCGTGGCCGCAGGTGCCCGCGTCGCGGACCTCGGCGGAGGGCGGCCCCATGCGCCGGCGTACCAGCCAGGAGCGCTCCGCGCCGTCCTACCCGGGTTCGTGGGGTCAGACCCCGCCCGAGCCCGTCGTGCCGGGCCGGCCCACCTGGGACTCGCGCACTGGGGCGAGGGCCCGCTTCGCCAGGTAGGCGGTCAGCCAGCGGTCCAGTTCGTCGAGTACGCGCTCGCGGACCGGCTGCCGGGACAGCAGCAGGTCGTGCTTGGCGCCCTCGAAGCGCACGAGGGTGACGTGCCGGCCCACGTACGGGCTCCAGCGCGCGATGTGTTCGACGTCGAGGACCGCGTCCGCGTGGTGCGCCGCCTCGGCGAACGGCCCCCGAAACGACGCGGTCGAGCAGCCCACCAGCACGGGCACGTCGACCGCCAGCCCCGCGTGCAGCCGCCGGTGGGCATTGCGGATCGCCCGCACCCAACCGGCCCGCACAGGGAAGCTTTCCGCCGGCTTCCAGGCCAGGTTGTAATCCCACTCGCCGTCGTGCTCGACGTGCAGACTTCGCCCGTACGTCATGGTGATGTTCTGTGGGATGAGCCGGTACGGGCGGACGGCGCCGACCCGCTCGATGGCCGGGCCGGCCAGCCGGCGGGTGACCCATCCGACGTTGAAGTCGAAGAACGGGCTGTTGAGGAACATCGCCTGCACCAGGCCGGTGCCCCGGACCCGGTGGGCCCACAGCGCGGCGAGGAGCCCGCCCGTGGAATGCGCGTTGAGCACCACGGTGTCGTGGCCGTCCGTCTCGCGGATCAGGTCGACGGCGGCGTCGATCTCCGGGAAGTACTCCGAGAGGCTGCGGGTGAAGTTCGGCGTCTGGTGGGCGAGCAGGCTCCGCCCGTACTTGCGTAGGTCGAGGGCGTAGAAGTCCCAGCCGCGGTCGATGTAGAAGTCGGCGAGGTGCGTCTGGAAGAAGTAGTCGACGTAGCCGTGCAGGTAGAGCACCGCCCGGCCGGTGGGCTGCGGGGCACGGCGGCGCACGAGCGTCGCGACGACGTCGCCCTCGTCGTCGGGGTCCAACTCGATGGGCAGCTGCTCGTACGGCTCGCCAAGGATGTCGGTTGGCACGCCTTCGACGGTACTCCGCCCTGGTCACGGACGGGTTGCATCGGGCCGGCATAGCAGATCGGCGCGGTGGCCGCCCGGTTGTCCACAGCCCGCCCGCCTGTCCACAGATCTTGCCTGCGGCGGGGCCGGGCCGCCCCGGCGGCGCGAGGCTGGGGACACCGGATGAGGACGTCCAGAGTGGACGCGAAGAACGGGGTTGAGGAATGTTCGATACGAACGTGACGATCGTCGGCAACGTGGTGACCAAGCCCGAATGGCGGCGCACCGACCGGACGAAGTCGCTGGTCGCCCACTTCAAGGTGGCGTCGACCGCGCGCCGCTTCGACAAGGACAACAACCGCTGGGCCGACGGCAACAGCCTGCGCGTACGGGTGACCTGCTGGCGGGGCCTCGCCGACGGGGTGTGCAAGTCGCTGGCGGTGGGCGACCCGATCGTCGTGGTCGGCCGCATGTACACCCGCGACTGGATCAGCGAGGACCAGCAGCACCGGGTCAGCTACGAGCTGGAGGCGTACGCCGTCGGCCACGACCTGTCGCGGGGCACCGGCACGTTCACCCGCCGCAAGGCCGCGGCGACCGTCGCGGTCGAGGACGCCGAGGCGGAGGAGCGCATCGGCGGTGAAACGACGCACCCGGTGCCGTCGCTCAACGCCGCGCGGGCCGAGTCCGAGGCCGACCCGGACGACTACCAGGACGACGTGGAGTCGTTCCCGCTCGGCGGACCGGCCGGCGCGGATGGGGGCGGCACGGACGGGGGCGGCGCGGACGAGGGCGGCGCGGTCGACGAGGCCACCCGGCGCGAGGCCATGGAGATCCTGCGCGGCGCCGGCCTCGACGCGCAGGCCATCGGCGGCGAGGACGACCCGGGCGAGCCCGCGTCGGAAACCGAGCCGGCCGACCCGAACGGACGCGGCCGGCGCCGGGGTCGGCAGGCGGTCGCGGCCTGAGCCGTTCCTCCCTCCCCGAAGGTGGGGTGCGTGGTCCCTCGGTGGGCCACGCACCCCACCGCGACTGAGGTGCGGAAACTACCGGTACTACGAGTCGGCCCCGGACGCTAGGCTGCGGACACGGTCACCGCGCGACGACGGAACGGAGGCGGCGTGCAGCCCCAGGTCATTGTGGTCGGGCTCGGCACCATGGGTGCCGCCGCCGCGTGGCGGCTTGCCTCGCGCGGGGCGTCCGTACTCGGGTTTGACCGGTTCACGCCGCCGCACCGGCGGGGCGAACACGCGGGCGGCACGCGCATCATCCGCATGGCCTACATGGAAGGTGCGGACTACGTGCCGCTGGTCCGCCGGGCGTACCCGATGTGGCGGGCGATCGAGGCCGCCACCGGCACGCCCCTGCTGACCCCGACGGGGGCGCTCATGCTGGGTCGCCCTGACGCCGCCGCGGTGGCCGGGTCGGTGGCCGCGGCCCGCGAGCACGGGCTGGCGCACGAGCTGCTCGATCCGGCCGAGGTGCGCCGCCGGTTCCCGGCGTTCACGCCCGCCGCCGAGGAGGTGGGCGTCTACGAGCCGGCGGCCGGCATGCTGCGGCCCGAGGCGGCGATCGGGGCCATGCTCGGGTTGGCCCGCGACGCCGGCGCCGACCTGCGTACGGGCGTCGAGGTGGTCGGCTGGCAGGCCGGTCCGGGCGGGGTGACGGTCCGTACGGTCGACGGCGAATACCGCGCCGACCGGCTGGTGCTGGCGCCGGGGGCCGGGGCCGGGCGGCTCCTCGACGGCCTCGACGTGCCGCTGCGGGTGGAACGGCGGGTGCAGCACTACTGGCGGCCCGCCGACCTCGACGCGTACGCGCCGGGCCGGGTACCGGTCTGGATCTGGGACGCCCCGGACGGGTCGACCGGGTACGGCGTCGGCGCGGTCGACGGCGCGGTGAAGGCCGCCATGCACAGTGGCGGCGGACTCG
>JAEZGP010000208.1 GCA_023437285.1 Actinomycetes bacterium
CCCCGCCCCCCCCCCCCCCCCCCCCCCCCCCCCCCCCCCCCCCCCCCCCCCCCCAGGGCTGTCAGTACCCGACGGGTCGGCCGTTGTCGTCCCAGACGTTGTTGCGCCACTCGTTGCCCGGTCGGCCCGGGTCGAAGTGCGCCGCCGGCCCGTACGATCCGCCGTTGGCGAAGTGCCCGCCGCCGGCCGCCCGCTTGAACCGGTTACCGATGATCTTGATGCCGGACACCCGGTCGGTGTCGCCGCCGCCATACAGCGAGTAGCCCCCGCCGTTGAACAGGTTGTTCTCCACGAGGACATTGCGCAGCGGGGCGAACTCCTCGCCGAGCAGCACGCACGACGTCTGCGAGTACCGGTTGTCGATGTGGTTGTGCCGGATCACGATGTTGGAACCGCCGGTCGACTGGATGCCGTCGTTGTGGCAGTCGCCGCACGTCTTCAGGTCGTGGATGTAGCTGTCCTGGATGGTGACGTTGCTGCCCGCGCGCATGCCGTCGCCGACGCCGTGGCAGTTCACCCGCAGCGCGGTGTAGTTCTCCGCCGCGATGCACAGCGCCTCGTACGATCCCCGGCCGTCGACCTCGGTATCCTCGATCCACAGCGAGGCGGGCGACTCGACGCGTACGGGGTAGGGCCCGCTGCACCGGACCCGCGACTTCTTGATGACCACGTTCTTGGCGCGGATGAACATGCAGCCCATGTCCATGCCCTCGATCACCGTGCCGTCCCGGGTGATCTCCGTCGGCCCTCGGTACGCCGCCAGCGTCACGCCCGTGTGCTGCCACCCGGTGTTCGCCGCCGAGGGGAAGCCCTTGACGGTCGCCTGATCGAGCTTGGGCGGCGTCGGTGACGGCGGCGCGGCGGTCGCGGCGGTCGCGGTCGCCGAGGTTCGCGGCGTGGCCGGGGCACTCCCCGAGGGCGGCGCGGCGCTGCCCGCGTCGCTCGCCACGGCAGCCGTCGTGGGCAACGTGACCTGTGTCAGGTCGGGCTCGGTGATCACGTTGAAGACGGTCACCACCATGGCGGTGACGGCGACCGTGACTAGCGCGACGCCCCCGATCACCGCCGCGCGCGCCACCCGCGGCTGCTGCCCGGACGGCGGAGGCACCTGACGGTAGGACCCGGTCGACCCGGCGGGCACCTGACGGTACGACCCGGTCGACCCGGCAGGCACCTGACGGTACGAGCCCGTCGACGACGCGGGCACCTGACGGTGTGAGCCCGTCGACCCCGGCGGCACCTGACGGTACGAGCCGGTCGATGACGCGGGCACCTGCGGGTAGGCGCCGCTCGGCTGCGACGCGGCCGGCACCTGACGGTAGGACCCCGTAGAGGAGGACCCCGTCGAGGAGGAGGGGGGCACCTGCGGATAGGCGCCACTCGGCTGCGACGCGGCCGGCACCTGACGGTAGGACCCAGTCGTGGGCGAGCCGGACGGCACCTGCGGATACGACCCGGTCGTGGGCGACCCGGGCGGCACCTGCGGGTAGGACCCGGTCGAGGAGGGCGTCGGTGGCACCTGCTGGTAGGACCCGCTGGGGTACGACGCCGGCATGTCGTTCGTGGCGTCCGACGACTCGTCGTCCGGGTCGTTGGGATCGTGCGACGGTGTGGGCGGGGGAAGGGCCATATATGTTTACGTTCCTCGGGCGGGATCAGTAACGCTCGGACTCCAAGGGTTGCGGGCGGGCGACGACTTCGCCGTCGTTCGCCGCCCGCATCATCGTCACGCGGTCACGCGGCACCCGGCCGACGGCCTCGACCTGGACCGGCACCAGGGTGCGCCACATCTCGATGTACGCGGCGGCCTGGTGGTCCCACGAGAGCGTCTCGCGGAAGCGACGCACCGCGATCTCGCGCATGGCGGCGAGTTCGGCCGGCGAGTCGAGCAGCGTGTCGATCGCCTTGGCCAGTTCGTCCGGGGTACCGGTGGGCACGTACACGGCCGCCCCCTCGGCCGTACGCCGGGTCTCCAGCAGGTCCACCGCCACGACGGGGATGCCCCGCGCCACGTACTCGACGCTCTTGGCCATCGTGGACAGGTTGGCCATGGCGGTGGGCGGGTCGGGCTGCACGCCGATGGTCGCCGACGCGAGCAGCTCGTCCACCTGGGTCGCCTCCAGCCACCCGGCGAAGCTGACCACGTCGGTGATGCCGCGCGCCGCGGCGAGCTGGCGCAGGTCGGCCAGGCAGTCGCCGTCGCCGGCGATGACCATCTCCCAGTCGTCGCGACCGCGCAGGTCGATGAGGCGCTCGGCGGCGAGCACCGCCGCCTCCACGTGGTCCTGCGGGTTGATGACGCCGAGGTAGACGATGCGCTTGCGGGCACCCGGACCGTACGCGGCCGCCGGCGCGGCCTTGATCTCACTCGCGGCGGGGCCGTTGCGCACGACCGTGACGCGCTCCGGCGGGCAGCCGCCGCGCCTGATGGCGATCTCCCGGTACGACTCGTTGGTCGACACGACCCACGACGCGCACCGCATCGACAGCTTCTCGAAGAGCTTGAGGATGCCGAGAATGAGGCCGTTGGGCTTTTCGTTCTTTTCGTCCGCCTTGCACTCGTACAGCTCGGGGTTGAGGTCGTGGTGGTCGAAGACGAACGGGGTGCCCAGCGCGCGCATGAGCAGCGCGAGCGGCCAGAACACGTCCGGCGGGTTGCACACCTGCATGCCGTGCACCCGGCCGCGCAGCAGCAGGCCGAACAGCCGCCAGGCCACGCAGACGAACGACCAGAGGAACTCCATCGCGAACGAGACGACGCCCGAGCCGGCGAGCGGCTGGCGGAAGGATCGGATCGCGGTGTCCCGGGTGCCGGGCAGGTACGTGAGGCGTTGCTTGCCCCGCGGACAGATCACCGTGACCCGGTAACCGGCCGCCTCCAGGGCCTTGCACTCGCGGATGACCCGCCTATCCCGCTCCACGGGGAGGTTGACGACCGCGATGACGACGTGCGGCCTACTCCGATCGCGCGAGCGTGCTCCCATCACTTCCCCACATTCATTTGGCTCCGTCCAACCCTTCCTGCCTGGTAGGAGACCGACAAGCCCCGCACGGACCGGTTCGGTGTCGACATGTCGACACGGCCGTAACCACTGCGGTTACGGTGTTACGCGCGAGACTTGACCGCCGGAGCAACCCGGCACAGGGGTAGGAGGACAGCGGGTGACCAGCGTAATCGTGGCGGCGCACAACGAGGCCGCGGTGTTGGATCGCAGCCTGCCGAACCTGGTCGGACCGGGCATTCAGGTCATCGTCGCCGCCAACGGGTGCACCGACAACACGGTCGAGGTCGCCCGGCGCCACCCCGTCGAGGTCGTCGACATCCCCACGCCGTCGAAGGTCGCCGCGCTCAACGCCGGCGAGGCCGTCGCGACCAGCTTCCCCCGCATGTACGTCGATGCCGACGTCGTCCTGTCCCCCGGCGCGATCGGTCACCTCACCCGCGCACTGAGCCGCCCCGGCGCGCTCGCCGCCGTGCCGCTGCGCCGGCTGGAGCTGTCGGGCCGGCCGCTGCTGGTGCGGGCATACTTCGCGATCCACTCGCGGCTGCCGGTGTTCTACAACGGACTTTTCGGGCGGGGCGTCATCGCGCTCTCCGAGGCCGGCCGCGCGCGGTTCACCCAGTTCCCGGCGGTCGTCGCCGACGACCTGTTCCTCGACTCGCTGTTCGGCCGCCACGAGCGCACCGTCGTTCCCGAGGCCAGCGTGCTCGTCGAGACGCCGCGAAAGACCAGGGATCTGGTACGCCGTCTCGTGCGCGTACGCTCCGGCAACTCCGCGCTGCGGGAGGCGGCCGCCGCCGCGGGCGCCCCGGCGGCCGTGCGGGCCAGCGACAAGTGGTCCTGGCTGCGCGACGTCGTGCTCCCCGCGCCGTGGCTGGCCCCGGCGGCGGTCTGCTACGTCGGCATCACCGTGACGGCCGGCCTGCTCGCCAAGCGGGCCCGCAAGCGCGGCAACACCGTCTGGCAGCGCGACGAATCCAGCCGCGTCGCCGCGAAATAACGCCCTACGACCCGCCCTGCTCGTCGCCCCCAGGCTCGGGGACGTCGGCGAACGCCGCCACCGTACGGTCGGCGTACGCGGACGCGTCGCCGGACTCCATCGGACCGTCCCAGTCGCGCGGCAGCGGTCCCCGCCCCGGCACCACCCGTCGCACCACCTCGTCGAGCACCGTCTCGGCGTCGCCGACCCACAGGTGCTTTGCGCCGGGCACGCCGACGACCTCGGCCTGCCCGATGGCGGCGAATCGCGTGGTCGCCTCGGCGGGCCGCAGGTAGTCGTCGAACTCCGGCACCAGCGCGACGACCGGCTTGCCCGATTCGCCCCACACCGCGAGGTCCGCGTCGGTGGCCGTACGCAGCGGCGGGGACAGCAGGATGGCGCCGACGACGCTGGGCTCGCACCCGTACCGCAGGGCCAGGTCGGTGCCGAACGACCAGCCCAGCAGCCACACGTTCGGCAGTTCGGCGAACTCCGCGTACTCGATCGCGGCCGCGACGTCGTAGCGCTCCCCCACCCCACCGTCGCACGCGCCCTGGGAGGTGCCGCGCGCGCTGGCCGTACCCCGGCTGTTGAAGCGCAGCACGGCGAGGTCGGCGAGCGCGGGCAGCCGCCAGGCGGCCTTGCGCAGCACGTGACTGTCCATCATGCCGCCGTGCGTGGGCAGCGGGTGCAGGCACACCAGCGTCGCGGCGGGCGGCCGGTCGAGCGGCAGCGCCAGCTCCCCGACCAGGGTCAGGCCGTCGGCCGTGTGCAGCTCGATGTCCTCGCGCCGGGCGGGCAGGATGGAGTTCGCGCGGATGGTCGTCACGTCACCATGATCCCGTAACGCCGCGGCCGCCGCGACGGGTGGGTCCGCGCCGATCCCGGGCCCGCCAGCAGGCCGTATGCCAGTGACGCCGGTCACCGAGGTCGCCGCGACCATCAGCCGGCCACGCGACGACGTGCGCGACGCCGACCTTGATCTCGTGGTCGCAGCCGGGGCACCGGTAGGTCTTCACGGCCGCGCCGGCCGGCACCGTGCGCACCGCCCACTCGCCGTCGGTCCACTGCTGGACGGCGGGCAGCCCACGGCGGGCCCGCTCCTCATCGATCGGGCCGACGTCGTCCAGGCGGCGGTGTCTGCGCGGCACGTGCCCAAGGTTAGCCGCGCGGGCCCACGGCTCCGGCCGCGACCACCGCACCGGACGTGAGCCGGCCCACACCCGGTGTCCCTCCACAGGGGAGTCAGTAGTAGACGCGCATCAGGTCCGCGGCCCAGGCAGGCTCGCGCACCTCACCCCGGGGACCGAACCCACTGAGGTACGGCTTGACGTCGAGCACCGGCGTCCCGTCGATCGCGTCGAGCCCGCCGACGCGCAGGTCCAGCCCGTCGACCGCGAGCAGGGCACACCGCGAGACGCCGATCCGGTTGGGGCGGTTGGGACCCCGGTGGGCGAAGATGCCGACCTTGGGCCAGTCGGTGTTGCCGCGCGGGTGCCGCGCGCCGTACTCGATGGCGGCCGGGTCGACCTTATCGAAGTAGAACACCACCTCAAGGTGGGAGAACTCGGCCAGGCCGACGACCGACGCGGGGGTGAACCGGTCGGCCCGGATGCGGATCACCGCGGTCTCCGGCCCCCAGTGGTCGTGGTACGGCTCGTCGCGGCCGCCGACCACCTGCCCGATCGGCTCCATCGTGAGCATGCCGGCCTGCTGCGGCCCTGACCCGGTGATCTGCTCGCTCATTGTTCCCCCTCGTACAGCTGCGCCGCCCGGCGCAACCAGATCGCCACGTCGCCGGCGTGGTAGGGATGCTCGCTCGGCTCGATGCCCGCCAGGAAGTCGGCATAGACGGCGGCCAGCCGCAGGGCCGCCAGCGGCCGCAGCAGTTCGACGGCCGCGCGCGGGTCGCTGCCCGCGATCTCGGCGCGCCAGCGCGCGGCCCAGTCCTCGATGACGATCTCGTCGTCGGCGGCCGGCATGCCCCCGGTGAGCCGCAGCACGTCGAACGCGGGATGGCCGATGAACGAATCGCCCCAGTCGATGATCGTGCGCCGGTCGCCGCCGATGACGTTGCCGGGGTGCAGGTCGCCGTGGACGAGCGTGTCGGGCAGCCCGCACGCCGCGATCTTGTCGAGGCGCTCGGGCAGTCCGGCCGCCAACGCCCGCAGGGACGCGTCGTCGCCGCCGTACTGGTCGATGACGCGGCCCAGATAGTCCGCCAACCGTGGCTGGCGGCGGTCGGGCACCCCGTCGGCGATCAGGTGCGGCACGCTGTCGATCGAGGCCACCTGCAGGTAGTGCATGTCGGCGGCGATGTCGCGGCGCACGTCCACTCCGGCGCCGTAGAGGTCCGCGCCGTCGACGTGGGCGAGCAGCATCGTCGCGTCCTCGGCGGCCAGCAGCGGCGTGGTGCGGCCGCTGCCCGCCGCCCAGGTGAGCACCGCCGGTTCGTGGGCGAAGAAGCCGGGCACCTGCTTGAGCCAGTACGGGCCGGTTGGGGTGGACAGCCGCCACACGGTCGACAGGTTCCACGTGCGCTGCTGAGTCGCGTCGGTCACCGGACCCCGGCCCCGCTCGTCGAGCGCGCGGGCGGCCCAGGCCAGGAGCCGCGCCGGGCCGCCGGGCCGGGCGTAGGGCGCCCGCAGCGGGTGGTCGCCCAGGTCGACCCCGGTAGGCGTCCACGGCGTGCCGGTCGCCGGCGAGAGCAACTGGGCCAGGTAGGTGACGTGACCCCCCGCCGGCGGGTCGTCGGCGGCCTGGAGCAGGCGCAGCACGGCCACGTCGAGGCCGTACCGCTCACGGGCGGTGGCCACGATCTCAGCCGTCTCGGGCCAGAACGGCACGGACACGTCGAAGGTCGGCAGCTCGCCCAGGAGATCGCCGGACTCATCGAGAACGATCAGCGTCACGGTACGGGACACGTTGACATCCTCTCCGCCCTAAAGGACGGAGATTCCCTCCACGCTGCGCGTGGAACACGCGGCGTCCGGGTGGGTTACCGCTTCGCCGCGCGGTGCCGGGACGAGTCCCGGTCTTACCTGCACTCCACGGTCGTTTCCGTTGTCCGCCTGTCCGGCGGCCAACACGTTCAGCGCCGCGTTGACGTCCCGATCGTGGTGACTGCCGCAGGGGCAGTCCCACGCTCGGACGTTGAGCGCCATCTTCTCGTTGATCCGGCCACACACTGAGCACATCCGGGTGGACGGGAAGAACCGGTCCACTCGGCCGAACGTGCGCCCGTGCCGCTGAGCCTTGTACTCCAGCATGGCCGTGAAGCTGGCCCACCCGGCGTCGTGCACGCTCTTCGCGAGCCGTGTGCGGCCGAGACCGACGACGCACAGGTCCTCGACATAGATCGCTTGGTTCTCGCGGATCAACGTCGTGGACAGCTTGTGCTGCCAGTCCCGCCGGGTGTCGGCCACCCGCGCGTGAGCGCGGGCCACCTTCACGGCGGCCTTCTTGCGGTTGTGACTGCCGCGCTGCTTGCGCGAGAGTGCCTGTTGCAGCCGCTTGAGTTTGCGGGCCGCGCGGCGCAGGAACTTCGGGGCGGCGACCTTCGTGCCATCGGACATGACCGCGAAGTGGGTCAACCCAAGGTCGATCCCGATCTCGGACTCGACCGGCGGCAACGCCTCGTCGGTGGTCTGGACGACGAACGAGGCGAAGTACCGGCCCGCCGCATCCTTGATGATCGCCACGGACGACGGGTCCGAGGGCAGGGTCCGTGACCAGCGGACCGCGATGTCGCCGATCTTCGGCAGCCTGAGCCGTCCGTTGTCGAGGACCTTGAACCGGGCGTTCTTGGTGAACCGGATGGCCTGCCGGTTGTCCTTGCGCGACCGGTACCGGGGTGGGGCCAGCTTGCGGCCCTTGCGCTTACCCGAGATCGAGGCGAAGAAGTTGCGGTACGCGGTGTTCAGGTCCGCCAGAGCCTGCTGCAACACCACCGCCGACACCTCGCCCAGCCACGCACGTTGCGGCGTGTCCTTGGCCTGCGTGATGATCCGCTTTGACAGTTCGGCGTCTGAGACGTACGGCAAGCCCTGCTCCCGGGCTTCCTGCCGCAGGCGCAGCCCGTCGTTGAACACCACCCGCGCACACCCGAACGCCCGAGCCAGCTCGATCTGCTGGCAGGGCGTCGGGTAGACGCGGAACTGGTAACGCAGCTGCACGCTCACAAGCGTACACAAGGCTACGATGGTGGCCATGAGTGACATCCGCGAGAACGAGATCAGTGTCCGTGAGCTGCGCAAGTCACTGGCCGGAGCGCTCAACGACGTCGCCGTCTACGGCAAGACCCTGTACGTGACCAACCACGGCCGCCGGATCGCCGCCATCGTGCCGGTCCCGGTGGCCGAGCAGAGCGAGCAGGCGCGAGGTTAGGGCACTGCTCGGGCCTTGGCGGCCCTCCCAGCGCGAGCCTTCACCCCCGGCCTGAAGGCCGGAGCACTGGCCCGCATTCCGGTAGCCGAGATTAGGCGATCCC
>JAEZGP010000272.1 GCA_023437285.1 Actinomycetes bacterium
CTCCCGCAGCCGGCGGGCCAGCGGGATCGGGTGACGGAACTCCAGGATCGGCCAGTCCCGCTCCACCGCGACGCGCCGCAGCGCGCGGTCGGGGTTGACCGCACTCGGGTTGCCGACGCACTCCAGCAACGGCACGTCGGAGATCGAATCCGAGTACGCGTAACTCGCGGCCAGGTCGTAGCCGCGGTCGGCGGCGAGCTTGCGGGCCGCGTCCGCCTTGGTGGGGCCGGCCGCGTAGTAAGCCACCTCGCCCGTGTACCGACCCTCCGACACGACCATGCGGGTCGCGATGACGTCGGTGATCCCGAGCTTCTCCACGATCGGGCGGACCATCTCCTCGCCCGACGTCGACACCACGATCACGTCGCGGCCGGCCGCCTGGTGGGTGGCGATGAGCGCGGCCGCCTCCGCGTACACGTACGGGTGAATGAGCTCTTCCAGCGCCTCGTGGACGATCTGGTTGACCTGGTCGACCCGCCAGCCCTTGCACAGTTCGGCGAGGTAGTCGCGGATGCGCGCCATCTGACTCTCGTCGGCGCCGCCGACCCGGAACAGGATCTGGGCGTACGCCGCCTTGACCATGTCGCGCCGCGAAATCAGGCCGTCCCGGTAGAACGGGCGGCCGAACGCGAGCGCGCTCGACTTGGCCAGGATCGTCTTGTCCAAGTCGAAGAAGGCGGCACTACGAACCACGGCCGGCAAGTCTAGCCCCCACTCGCATATTGTGAAACGCTTTTCGGTCCTGGCAGGGCTTGTTCACCCGCTTCCCTCGTTCCGGACCGTGAAACTTCGCCGTACGCCCTGCAACGGTCTGTGCCGGAGGGGCCTCGACGAGCCGCCCGGTTTCGGGCATGCTTGTGTTTGCGACACCGATTCAGTTCTGACGCTTGGTGTCGTGTGCCGTCCCTTTCGCGTGTTTACGTGCGCATCGCCCGCATCCACGCGCCCAGATTGTCGGTGGTCGCACCCCCCGCGGCCACTGAGTGAGTCCGGCTCGACCCCCCCGGAGCCGAACTCATCAGACGACCCCCGTCACCCCCCGGACGGGGGTCGTCCCTTCTACCGGTTCCGGCATTCGGGCAGTCAGTCCGCCTTGACGGACGGCCACCGAACTGTGCTGCCGGCTGGCACAATCGCCGCATGATCCGCCGGGCTCTACCTCGCCTGCCTCCGGGTACGTAGGGCGACGTGCTGAGCACGCTGATGGTGGCGCCCATAATGATCGTGTGCAAGGTGACGACGGTTGCCATCTTCGGTCATGGCGCGCCCGACTCCCTGACGAGCTGGACAGCGTTCGTTGTGCTGGGCGGCATCCTCGCGGCCATCGCGCACGAGATCACACTGTGGTGGGGTCGAATGCACACCTCGTGGAGAGCAAGGCGTTGGCGATGCGCGGCGAGGAATCGGGCAGCAGATAGGCAGCTGGGCGCCTGAGACGGGCCGATGCGCGGCGGCGGCAAGGCAAGCCGCCGGGTCCGCGGCCCCGCCCTTGCATCAGTCCGTCAGGCGTTGTCCATGCCCATCCTGGCCCAACGCCGAACCGCCAGCTCCCACGTGGCCTTCTGGAACATGGTTGCCTTCTGGACAGCTTCATCCCAACTGAAGACTCTGGCGCTCTGCCTGCTCTCGCGCGCGTCATGCGACGAGATCTCCAGAAAATACTCCGAGTCTCTTCCGATCTGGCCGGTCACCGCATCAACTACCCGGGCGGCAGGCCTGATGGTGACGACAACGCGGTCAGCCGGAGGTTGACGCGCGGCGGTCACTGCTGGCGAACCATCGACCGGGCACCGGGTCTCATCGTCGGGTAGCGCCACGCCTTCCGGCAGGACGATCGTCCAGTGGTGGCCCAGGTCGCAATCCACTTCCCACCATATTTTCATCCGGCTCTCCCTCGGTGATCCGGTCGGATTGGTGCGGGGTTCCGCCCGCTAGTGTCGCCGGATGGGACTCGACGATCACGAGGGCGTGCTTGTCCGCTGCCAGGAGGACCCGGGCGTGTCCGTGCGCCTGTACGACTCGTTCGTGGTCGACGAGGACTCCGTGGGGTTCTCCGTCGATCTCCGGGCCTGCGGCTTCCAGGCGACGGTGCGCGGCGCCGAGGTCGGCATCTGGGACGAGAGCGACCTGCCGCAGTTCATCGGCCGCCTCGCCGCTGACTACCAGGGGTGGAGCGGGCTGCGGACCTGGGACACGAGATACCTGCTCGTGGAGGCGGAGCACCACTCCCGTGGCCGGGTGCGGCTGGCCTGGACGCTTCGTCCGTGGGACGGCGACGGCGCTTCGTGGAGTGCGACGGTCACAACCTGGCTGGAGGCGGGCGAACAGATGCGCCGCCTCGCCGACGACCTCGCGATGCTTCTCCCCGGTCACGACCAGCGCGGATAGGTGCGGCCCGTCCCCGGTCGTGACCAGCGCGGATATGAGTGGCCGGTCTCCGGTCGTGACCAGCGCCGAATAGGTGCGCCGGGACCTGGCGCTTCCGAGGGTCGCCAGGTGCGGAGCGCGGGCGGACTCGGTGCCAGCCGGGTGATCGCTGGTTGCGGTGCGAT
>JAEZGP010000467.1 GCA_023437285.1 Actinomycetes bacterium
CGGCGCGCGATGTCGTGCTGCGCAACGGTGCGCGCGTCGACCTGGACGTACGCGGGCCCGAGCGCATCGCGCTGCTCGGCCCGAACGGCGCAGGCAAGACCACGCTGCTGGAGACGATCGTCGGCACGATTCACCCGACCTCCGGCACGGTCGCCCCGGCCGTGCCGCTGCGCTACCTGCCCCAGCGTCTCGCCGTGCTCGACCCGGCCGCGTCGATCGCCGCGAACGCCAAGCGCCTCGCGCCGGCCGCGACCACCAACGAGATCCACGCCTCGCTGGCCCGGTTCCTGTTCCGCGGGTCGCGCGCCGACCAGGCCGTCGGTACCCTGTCCGGCGGCGAACGCTTCCGGGCGACCCTGGCGGCCCTGCTGCTCGCCCAGCCGGCCCCGCAGTTGCTGCTGCTCGACGAGCCGACCAACAATCTCGACCTGGCCAGCGTCGACCAGCTCGCGCAGGCCCTGGCCGCCTACCGTGGGGCGTTGATCGTCTCCAGCCACGACCTGCCGTTCCTGCGTACCGCCGGGATCACCCGGTGGCTGCGCCTCGACGGCGAACTCACCGAGGTGGACCCGCGATGACGGCCCGGTACCCCGTCACCGAGCCGTACGCGCGGGGAATGCTCGACGTCGGGGACGGCAACCAGATCTACTGGGAGACCGTCGGCAACCCGGCCGGCAAACCCGCCGTCGTCCTGCACGGCGGGCCCGGCTCCGGCTGCGCCCCGTGGTGGGGGCGATTCTTCGATCCGGCCGCGTACCAGGTGGTGCTGTTCGACCAGCGCGGGTGCGGGCGCAGCACCCCGCACGCCAGCGACCCGACCACCGACCTGAGCGTGAACACCACCGCGCACCTGATCGCCGACATCGAGCGGCTGCGGGCCCACCTCGGCGTCGACCGGTGGCTGGTGTTCGGCGGCTCGTGGGGCTCCGCGCTCGGCCAGGCGTACGCCGTCACCCACCCGGAGCGGGTCAGCGAGCTCGTGCTGTTCAGCGTCGTCGAGGGCAGCCGCCGCGAGGTCGTGTGGATCACGCGGGACATGGGTCGGGTCTTCCCCGAGGAGTGGGCCCGCTTCCGCGACGCGGTCCCCGAAGCCGACCGGGACGGCGACCTCGCCGCCGCGTACGCCCGGCTGCTGGCCCACCCCGACCCGGCGGTACGGGAGAAGGCCGCGATCGACTGGTGCGCGTGGGAGGACACGCACGTGGCCACGGCCGGGCCGCGTAGGCACGACCCGCGCTATGACGACCCCGTGTTCCGAATGGCGTTCGCCCGCCTGGTCACCCACTACTGGCGGCACGCGTGCTGGATGGACGGGCTCATGCCGGCCGCCGCCGGCCGGCTGGCCGGCATCCCCGGGGTGCTCGTGCACGGCCGGCGCGACATCAGTTCGCCCGCCGACGCGCCCTGGCGGCTCGCCCGGGCCTGGCCGGACGCCGAACTGGTGCTCATCGACGACGCCGGCCACGGCGCCCGGCACCCGGACATCACCTCGGCGCTCGTGGCGGCCACCGACCGCTTCGCCGGCCGCTAGGCCGGGCCCAGGACAACCGTGCCGTCGGGCTCGACGCGCCAGCCCGGGTTGTGGGCGATCTCCCAGATCAGCCCGTTGGGGTCGGCGAGGTGCCCGTGGTAGCCGCCCCATTCGGCGTACTGCGGTTTCTTGAGCACCGCCGCGCCGGCCGTTACCGCGTCGCTCACGACGCGGTCGACCTCGGCCGGGCTGCCCACGTTGTGCGCCAGTGTGATCCCGGCCGGCGCCCCGCCCACGTCCGCGCCGGCACCGATGTCGCGCACAAACGACGGCGCGGCGAAGAAGCTCAACATCAACCCGGGTCCCGCCTGGATGAAGAGGACCTCGCCGGCCACCTCCAGGGTGGGTGACCAGCCGAGCCCGTCGACGTAGAAGCGGCGCACCGCGTCGAGGTCGGCCGTGGCGATGGTGATGAAGTGCACCCGTTGATCCATGCCGGCCAGTCTGCCACCGGGCTGTGACGCTGGCGGTACGCTGCCCACATGGTTGGCCGCCTGGTGCTGTGGGACATCGACCGCACGCTCCTCAAGGCGGGCGGGGTGACCTCTGAGGTATTCCGGGCTGCGTTCCGGGAGGTCACCGGCCAGGATGCGGGGCACCTGCCCGACTTCGGCGGCCGCACCGACCACGACATGTTCACAGGGGCGCTCTCCGCGCAGGGCATCGCGGTCTCCGACGCGCTGATCCGGCGGTTCTTCGACGTGTTCGCCGCGCGGCTTCGTGAGCGCCGCCATGACATCGTCGCGAGGGGATGCGCGCTGCCGGGCGCGGGCGCCGCGCTGGACGCCTTCGCGAGCGTGCCGGGCGTGGTGCAGTCCGTGGTGACCGGCAACATCCGCGAGACCGCGTACGAGAAGTTGTCTCTGTTCGGGTTGGCTGACCGGATCGACTTCACCGTCGGTGGCTACGGCTGCGACGACGGCGTGCGCGCCACACTTGTGCGGCTGGCCATCGAGCGGGCGTCGCGGGCGTACGGGTGTGCGTACGCCGGCGGGCGGGTGGTCGTCGTCGGTGACACGGAACACGACATCGTCGGCGCCCACGCCAACGGGGTACGGGCGGTCGGCGTGGCCACGGGCCGTGCCACGTCCGGTGACCTCAAGGCCGCCGGCGCCGACATCGTGCTCGCCTCGCTCCTGGACACCGACGCGGTGCTACGCGCCGTGCTCGATGACAGCTGAGCCCGGCCACCGACGCACGTACGGTCGCGCCGGATCGTTGTTGTCGATGACGACGTCGGCGCGCCCCAGCGGGTCGGCCAGTTCCCGGTACAGCTGCTGTCCCGGAAGGTTACGGGCCAGGTAGCGCTCCCTGGTGGCCTCGGCGCCGCCGAACATTGCGGCGTCGCGCACGAACGCCCGGCGCAGCGACTCCTCGGGCGAGATGTGCAGGTACACCGTCAGGTCCCAATGGTCGCGCAGCTCCGGTAGAATTATTAAAAATCCCTCGAACAGCAGCAAAG
>JAEZGP010000351.1 GCA_023437285.1 Actinomycetes bacterium
GCTCGACGGCGAGCACCACGAGGTCGAGGGTGTGCACCGGCTTCACCTTCACCCACGAGGAGCCGCGCCGGCCGGCGTCGTAGGGCGCTGCGGGGTCCTTCACGACGACGCCCTCGTGCCCGGCGGCGAGGACCTCGCGGGCGAAGGCGTCGGCCGCCCCGGGGTCGGTGCCGCGCCAGCGTCGTACGCGGTGCTCGGCAGGGACCAGCCCGTCGAGCAGCGCCCAGCGCTCGTGGGCGGGACGGTCGATCAGGTCCGTGCCGTCGAGGTGCAGCAGGTCGAAGAAGTACGCCGTCAGCGACCCGGTCGCCTGGCGGGCCGCCCGGCCGGAGGTCTCCTGGAAGGGCCGGGGACGGCCGGCGGCGTCCACGGCGAGGGCCTCCCCGTCGAGGACGGCGCTGCGTACGGGCAGCGCGGCGGCGGCCGCCACGACCTCGGGCAGGCGGGCGGTGAGATCGTCGAGGCTGCGGCTGAAGATGGCGATGTCGTCGCCGTCGACGTGCACCTGGATGCGTACGCCGTCGAGCTTGGCGTCGACGCCGGCCGGCGACCCGGTGGCGGTCATCGCGTCGGCGACGGTGGGGGCGGACTGGGCGAGCATAGGGGCCAGCGGCCGGCCGACGGTGAGCCGGAACGCGTCGAGGGCGGCGGCACCGCCGGTGAGCGCGGCCACGGCCACGGTCTTGAGGTCGCCGGAGAGCAGCAGTGCCCGCCGTACCGCGCCGGGGTTGACGGCGGCGGCGGCCGCGACGGCGTCGGTGAGCAGCCCGGCCTGGGCACCCTGGCGCAGCTCGCCCATGATGAGCCCGGCGAGGACCCGCTGTTCGCCGGCGGTGGCCTCGCCGAAGAGGGTCGTGACGAGGGCCCGGCGGCGCAGTTGGGAGCCCGGGCCGGCGCAGGCGGCGATGTCGGCGAGCCGGGCGTCGACGCCCCGCACGGTCAGCGTGGCGGCCTCGGCGGGTGGGGGCAGCTCGCGCAGGCTCGCCCAGCCGACGCCGATCTGGCGCTGGCGCAGCTCGCCGGCCAGGTATGCCGCCCCGGCCGCGATCTCGTCCGGGTCGCCGCCGTCGGCCAGCTC
The DNA here is from genome assembly GCA_023437285.1 of Actinomycetes bacterium. Lineage (GTDB taxonomy): Bacteria > Actinomycetota > Actinomycetes > Mycobacteriales > Micromonosporaceae > Luedemannella. The sequence goes on from JAEZGP010000351.1 coordinate 1,079, forward strand.
GCGCAGGGTGGACGCGAGCAGACCGACCTTGGCGCGGCGACCCGAACTGGCGGCCACGGCGGCGGACGTGGCGGCAACGGACGCGAACAACACGCTTTCATCCTGCCGGGCACCCCCGACATTCGCCGGCTCCGGGCCGGCTCGGCTGGCCCATGGGGCTCGGCTCGGCTGGCCCATGGGGCTCGGCCCGGTCCGACGCCCGCCGCGCCGGACCGGGCCCAGCCGCCATCGCACGGCCGTTTATGCGATGGCGGTCCGCCGGCCGCTGTGCCGCCGAAAGGGACTCAGGCGGCGGCGCGGTCGGGCAGCGAATGCGCCCCAGCCCGCCGCTGGGGCACACTCGGCTCCTCGTCGATGTGGAACCCACGAGCGCGGACGTTCTCGGCCACGCTGCTGAGGAACCCATCGAGCTGAATCAGGATCAACGACAACCGGTCGATGTCGTCGCTGAGGGCCGCGTCGGGCATGGCGGCCACGTCGACCTCCGCCAGCGCGGCCACCGAGGCGCACAACTGCTCCATCGGATCGACCGGGGCGGCCGGCTTGGAGGCCTGCGGACAGGTGCTCAGCACCAGCGCCGCCAAGGTGTCGGTGGGCAGGTCAGGGACCCGGTTCGTACTCATGTTCGATAGTCTACCGCGCTGTTCGTCCCCCGCAAGCGCTACCGTCCGTTTGCGCGCCGCGTGTCGGCCGACGGCCGTTGCGGCCCGGTCAGCCCGCCGGCCGGACGTGTTCGGCGACCTTGGCCAGCAGCAGGGTCTCGGCGAGGCAGACGCGGGCGAACTCACCCAAATGCAGGCTCTCGTTGGGCCCGTGGGCCCGCGAGTCGGGGTCCTCCACGCCGGTGACCAGGATCGCCGCCTGCGGGAACATCTCCTGGAAGGTGGCGATGAACGGGAGGGAGCCACCCACGCCGATCTCGACGGGCTCGGTACCGTCCCAGGCCGCCGCGAACGCGGCCCGGGCGGCGTCGAACGCCGGGCCGGTGGCGTCGATGACGCTGGGCTCGCCGTCGTGTTCGAGGGTGAGTTCGATCTGCGCGCCGAACTCGACGTGCTTGTCCAGGTGTGCGCGCAGGTTGCGCAGCGCGTCGGCCGGGTGGTCGCCCGGCGCGAGCCGGATGGAGACCTTGGCCCGGGCCGACGGTACGAGCGCGTTGGGCGCCTCGGCGGTGGGCGGGGCGTCGATCCCGAGGACGGAGATCGCGGGGCGGGTCCAGATCCGTTCCACGATCCGGCCGGTGCCCATGAGCCCGACGCCGTCGAGCAGGCCGGCCTCCTCGCGGAAGCGCTCCTCGGGGTAGTCCAGCGGCGCGGCGGACCGGCGGACCAGGCCGTCGACGACCACGTCGCCGTTGTGGTCGTGCAGGGTGGCGAGCAGCCGGACGAGCGTGGTGAGCGCGTCGGGCACCGCCCCGCCGTACATGCCGCTGTGGACCGCGTGGTCGAGCGTACGCACGTCGATGAAGGCGTTGACGATGCCGCGCAGGGAGGTGGTGAGCGCGGGTTGCCCGATGGCCCAGTTGGTCGAGTCGGCGATGACGATGACGTCGGCGGTGAGCCGCTCGTGGTGGCGGCGCAGCAGCTCCTCCAGCGACGCGGAGCCGAACTCCTCCTCCCCCTCGACGAACACGATGACGCCGACGGGCAGGTCGTCACCGAAGGCGCGCAGGGCGGCGATGTGGGCCATGATGCCGGCCTTGTCGTCGGCGGCGCCGCGACCGTAGAGCCGGCCGTCGCGCTCGACGGGTTCGAACGGTTCGGACTGCCACGCGGCCCGGTCGCCGACGGGCTGCACGTCGTGGTGGGCGTAGAGCAGCACGGTGGGCGCCCCGGGCGGGGCGGGCCGGCGCCCGATGACGGCGGGGTGACCGTCGCCGATCCGCTCGATGGTCACCTCGGGCAGCCCGGCGCCGCGCAGGAGTTCGGCCACGGCCTCGGCGGAGCGGGCCAGCGGCGCGAAGTCGAACCCGTCGAAGGCGATGCCGGGGATGCGGACGAGGGCCTCAAGGTCGGCACGGACGCCGGGCATGTTCGCCTCGACGGCGGCCCGCAGCTCTGCTTCGGTCGTCATGCCTGCAGATGGTAGGCGCTCGCCCGAACCGTCGAGCACCACGTCAACCCCGTCGCGCGTACCGTCGGCGGCGAAGAAGGCGGCCTCGCGCCGCTGCCAGGCGAGCAGCTCGTCGCGGATCGCGTCGCCGTCGCGGGCGAGCACCCGCTCCAGGCAGACCTCGGGCGGCGCGGTGACGAACACCGACAGCGTGGCCTGCGCGCGGCTCGCGGCCCGCGCCGCGCTCACCCCCTCGACCACCAGGACCTCAGGCACGGGTACGGGCACGAAGCGCGACCCGAACGCCCCCGCCGCCCAGTCGTAGGGCCGGTATCCGCCCGGCCGCCCCGAGCGCAGCGGCTCGAGCACGTACCGCTCCAGGCGCGGCCAGAAGGTGACGGTGTCGGACCAGCCGTCCAGCAGGTCGTCGGTGCTCACGAGCGCGACCCGGGCGCCGGCCGCCCGCAGCGCCGCGACGAGCCGTTCGGCCAGGACCGTCTTGCCCGCCCCGCTGGGCCCGTCGATGACGACGAGGCGGACGGCACCCAGCCGGGCCGGACCGGTCAGGATCCGCGTGACGAGGTCGGTCACCGGGTCACCCAGGGCGTACGGGTGGGCAGCGCGGCGGGTCCGACGGCCGGCTGGTTGCCGGGTACGCCCTCGACGATGACGCGCCACAGCTCGGTGGTGTCGACGTGCTCCTCGATGAGGTCGGCGAGCAGATCGAGGGTGCGTTCGCGGGCGGCGCCGAACCGGTTGTTCGGGGCGACGGTGAAGCCGTGCCGGCCGGCGAGCCCGGCGACGCGGGTGAGGAACGCGCGGCGGAAATCGTCGGACTCGAACGTGCCGTGCAGGTGGGTGCCGAACACGTGGCCCAGCACGGCGCCCTCCATGGTGCCGTCGGGGTAGTAGAGGAACGGCTGGCGGGTGGCGCGGGCGGCCGACACGTACCCGTGATGGATCTCGTAGCCGCTGACCGGCAACGAGCCGAACGCGGTGCCCCCGGAGTGGCCGACCACCTTCTCCGGCCGGAACATGATCTCCACCGGCAGCAGGCCCAGGCCGGCGACGGTGCCGGCGCGGCTCTCCACGTGGTCGTGGATGCGCTCGGCGAGCATCTGGAAGCCGCCGCAGATGCCGAGCACGGGCTTGCCCCGGCCGGCGTGGCGCTGCACGGCCTCGGCGAGGCCCGTCTCGCGCAGCCACGCGAGATCGTCCACCGTGGACTTGCTGCCGGGCAGGATGACCAGGTCGGCGTCGTCGATCTCGGCGGGCTCGACGGTGAGTCGCACCCGTACGCCCGGTTCGGTGGCCAGCGCCTCGGCGTCGGTGGCGTTGGAGATGCGGGGCAGCCGCACGACGGCGACGCGCAGCCATTGCGCGCCGACCGGTGCGGCCGGGCGGCCGAGCACCTGCCCGTAGGCGAGGGCGTCCTCCGCGTCGAGCCAGAGGTCGACCTGCCAGGGCAGCACCCCGAGGACGGGCCGGCGGGTCAGCGCGTGCAGCTTCTTCAACCCCGGGTCGAGCAGGCCGGCGTCGCCGCGGAACTTGTTGATGAGGAAGCCGGTGATGTGCCGCTGGTCGTCGGCGTCGAGGAGGGCGAGCGTGCCGAACAGGGCGGCGAACACCCCGCCCCGGTCGATGTCGCCGACGACGATGACGGGCAGGTTCGCCGCGCGGGCCAGGCCCATGTTGACGAAGTCGCCCTCCCGCAGGTTGATCTCGGTGGGGCTGCCGGCGCCCTCGCAGATGACCACGTCGACCTCGCGCCGCAGCGCGGCGAGCGTCTCGAACGCGGTACTGGCGAGCCGTGGCTTGAGGTCGTGGAAGTTGGCCGCGTCGACGTGTCCGACGGCCTCGCCGAGCACGATGACCTGGCTCGACGTGTCGGAGCCGGGCTTGAGCAGCACCGGGTTGAACCGGACGTCCGGCGCCAGCCCGCACGCGGCGGCCTGCAACGCCTGGGCCCGGCCGATCTCGCCGCCCCGCCCGTCGGGCGAGATCGCGATCGCGGAGTTGTTGGACATGTTCTGCGCCTTGAACGGCGCCACCCGTACGCCGCGACGGTGCAGCCAGCGGCAGATCCCGGCCGCGACGACGCTCTTGCCGGCATCGGAGTTGGTGCCGGCGACCAGCAGCCCGCTCACCGCCGCCGCCCCCGGGCCAGCAGCGCCGCGACCGCGACCGCGACCGTGGCCGCGCCGGCGCCGAC
>JAEZGP010000370.1 GCA_023437285.1 Actinomycetes bacterium
CGGGTCGGGGCGGCCGTCGCCCCGCGCCGGGGACGCGACGTCCTCATCCGCCGGCTGGCCGCCGCCGTGGTCGCGCTCGCCGTCGTCGGGACGCTGATCGGCCTGTTGATCAACCGTACGGACGAGCCGGGCACGCCGTCGGGTGGCGGCCAAGGTACCCCGACCGCCGAGTCCGCTCCGCCCGCGTCGTCGCAGGCGCCGGCCGAACCTCCCGCCACGACCGCCCCGCCGGCCACGTCGTCGGTGCCCCAGAGTCCCACGGAGGAGGCGCTGCCGGCGGGCTGGTACCGGTACCGGGACCGCACCGGGTTCTCCGTGGCCGTGCCACGGGCCTGGCGCGTGTCCCGCCAGGGCACGATGGTCTACTTCCGCGAGCGCGGCGGCTCCCACCGCGTACTCGGCATCGACCAGACCAACCAGCCCAAAAGCGATCCGGTCGCCGACTGGACCGAGCAGGCGGCCTACCGCGTGGCGCGCGGCGACTTCCCGGGCTACGAGCAGGTGCGCATCGAGGCCGTCGACTACTTCGAGCGTGCCGCCGACTGGGAGTTCACCTACAACGACAACGGTCGCGTGCACGTACTCAACCGGGGTTTCGTGACGGGCAAGCGCAAGGCGTACGGCATGTGGTGGTCGACGGCGGACCGCGCGTGGGAGCAGCACCTGCCTGATCTCAAGCGCATCCAGGAGAGCTTCCGGCCCGCCCGCTGAGGCCCACCCGGCCGGTGGGTTCCGTGCTGGTGCGAGGTCGGGGGCCGCCCGGCCGTCGTCCGGAGCCGGGACCTTGACGGCCGGGCGGAGCCCGACGTGAGCGATGCTAGGGCATTAAGTTTTGCGTAACAACTATCTCGGTATCCAAGCCTGTCACTGTCATCACATCGATGCCCAAGGGTGGGAGCTCGTACCATGTTTGGTCTTTTAAGTGATAAGTCGGGTGTCCGGCCCGATCGGAGCCGAGTTAACCTGGCGACATGATCGCAGAGGGCCCGGCTCAGGCTGGGCACGACGACCTCCGGCGGATCCTGGGGCTCTTCCCGACCGGCGTCGCGATCATTACGACGGCGACCGACGCCGGCCCCGCCGGGCTGGTCGTGAACTCGTTCACGTCCGTGTCGCTCGACCCGCCGCTCGTCGGCTTCTTCCCCGCCCGCGCCTCGCGGACGTGGGCGCTCATCCGCGCCGCCGGTGCCTTCTGCGTGAACATCCTCGCCGTCCACCAGGAGCCGCTCGCGCGGGTCTTCGCGCAGCCCGTCGCCGACCGCTTCCGCGACGTCGCTTGGCTGCCGGCGCCGCACACGGGCTCGCCCGTGCTCGACGGCGTCCTCGGCTGGATCGACTGCACCCTCTACGACGCCGTGGCCACCGGTGATCATGATCTGGCGCTGGGACGCGTCCAGGCGGCCGAGGGTGGAGCTTTCGCCGCCCCGCTGGTCTTCCACCGCAGCCGGTACCGGCTGGCGGCCCCCGGCGAGGCCTGATCGGTGGCCCCGGGACGGCGCGTTCGGCGCCGCTGACGTAGCGTTGCTCACCATGGGTGTGGCAGACCGGATGAAGATCGGCATGCGCAAATTTCTGCAGCGGCCGGGGACGACGGTTGACCTGCGGCCGCTGGAGAAGCTGCTGCCGGACATCGAGGCCCGCGAGGAGGCCGTCCAGGAGCTCAGCGACGCCGAGCTGACCGAGGCGGCCGGCTCCGCCGAGGACCTGGTGGAGATCTGCGCGCTCGGCCGCGAGGCCGCCGTGCGCGGCCTGGGCCAGCGGCCGTACGACGTGCAGGTCGTCGGCGCCCTCGCCCTGCTCGCCGGCAAGGTCGTCGAGATGGCCACCGGTGAGGGCAAGACGCTCACCGCCGCGCTCGCCGCGTTCGGACACGTCCGCGCCGGCAACGGCCCCGTGCACGTGCTCACCGTCAACGACTACCTGGCCCGCCGCGACGCCGAGTGGATGGAGCCCGTCTACACCCTGCTCGGCCTCACCGTCGGCTGGGTCACCGAGGCGTCCACCCCCGAGGAGCGCCGCGAGGCGTACGCCTGCGACGTCACGTACGTGTCGGTCAGCGAGGCGGGCTTCGACTACCTGCGCGACCAGCTCGTCACCGACGTGGCCGACCGGGTGCAGCGCACGCTGACCACCGCCATCGTCGACGAGGCCGACTCGATCCTCATCGACGAGGCCCGGGTGCCGATGGTGCTCGCCGGCGCGGTGCCCATCGAGCAGGACCCGGTGCACCAGGCGGCCACGGTCGTGCGCGGGCTGAAGAACCACCGCGACTACGAGATCGCCGACGACGGCCGCAGCGCGGCGCTGACCAGCCGGGGCCTCGCCACGGTCGAGGCGGCCCTGGGCGGCATCGACCTCTACGACGAGGAGCACGTCGGCCAGCTCTCGGCCATCAACGTGGCGCTGCACGCCCACGCGCTGCTGCGCCGCGACGTCGACTACATCGTCCGCAACAACACCGTCGAGCTGGTCGACGAGATGCGCGGCCGGATCGCGCAGCGCCGCCGCTGGCCCGACGGCCTGCAGGCGGCCGTGGAGGCCAAGGAGGGCCTCGACGCGTCCGCCGAGGGCGAGGTGCTCAACACGATCACCGTCCAGTCGTACATCGCGCTCTACAAGAACGTGTGCGGCATGACGGCGACCGCCGTGTACGTCGGCGACCAGCTGCGCGAGTTCTTCAAGCTCGAGGTCGCGGTCGTGGCGCCCAACACGCCGTGCGTCCGCAAGGACGAGGCCGACCGGGTCTACATGACCAAGGAGGAGCGCGACGAGGCGCTCGTTGCCGAGATCGTCAAGGCGCACGGGAAGGGCCGTCCCGTCCTGGTCGGCACGCTGGACGTGCACGCCTCGGAGAGCCTCGCCAAGGCGCTGGCCGCCGAGGGCATCGACGCGAACGTCCTCAACGCCAAGAACGACCACGAAGAGGCCTCAATCATCGCGGAGGCCGGCACGTACGGCGCCGTGACGGTCTCGACGCAGATGGCCGGCCGCGGCGTCGACATCCGCCTCGGCGGCAGCGACGAGCACGACAAGGCCAAGGTCGCCAAGCTCGGCGGCCTCTACGTCATCGGCCAGGGCCGCCACGACAGCCGCCGCGTCGACGACCAGCTGCGCGGCCGCGCCGGGCGGCAGGGCGACCCGGGCGGGTCGGTATTCTTCGTCGCGCTCGAGGACGAACTGGTCGCCCGGCACGCCGGCGACGTGCTGCCGCGCTCGCCGAAGATGAACTTCGACGGTCTCATCACCGACGACCGGGTCGACTGGGCCATCGGACACGCCCAGCGCGTCGCCGAGGGCGTGCACCACGAGATCCACCGCAACACGTGGCGCTACAGCGTCGTCATCGAGCAGCAGCGCATCGCGCTCGCCGAGCGGCGCGAACGCGTACTGACCAGCACGGTCACCGCGATGATGCTCATCGAGCGGGTCACGGAGAAGACCGAGGACCTCGACGACGACGTCCTCGACCGGGTCTCGCGCAATATCGCGCTCTACCACATCGACCGCCTCTGGGCCGAGCACCTCGCCTACCTCAACGAGGTCCGCGAGGGCGTGCACCTGCGGGCGTTGGGCCGGCTCGACCCGCTCGACGAGTTCCACCGCGCCGCCGTCCCCGCGTTCAACGAGCTGATCCCGGAGATCGAGGAACGTACGGTCGCCACGTTCGAGGAGATCGAGGACGTCGAGAACTGGCAGCCCGGCGACGGCACGCTCGTCCGGCCGAGCGCCACGTGGACGTACCTGGTGCACGACAACCCGTTCGGCTCCGAACTCGACCGGCTCATCTCGGCGGTCGGCCGCCGCATCCGCGACTGAGCGCGCGCCGTTAGGCGTAGATCACCGCCGGATCGGGCAATCTGATGCCGTGGCGCAGGATTCCCCGACCAACACGGCCAGCCTCGTCGCGGCGCTCACCGACCTGCGCGCGACGCTGGCCGGCGTACGCCTGCCCCTGGCGCTGCCCGACGCGGACAGCGCGCGACACGCGGCGAAGGACGCGGTCGCGCAGCTCGACGACTACCTGCTGCCGCGGCTGGGACGGCTGGACGCCCCGCTGCTGGTAGTGGTCGGCGGATCCACCGGCGCGGGCAAGTCGACGCTGGTCAACAGCCTCGTCCGCGCGCCGGTGAGCGCGCCGGGCGTGCTGCGTCCCACGACCCGTTCGCCCACGCTCGTGTGCCACCCCGACGACGCGGCGTGGTTCACCGAGTCGCACCTGCTGCCCGGGCTGGCGCGGACCACCCAGCACAGCGACGACCCGGGCACCCTGCGCGTGGTCGTGGCCCCCGCGCTGCGGGCGGGTCTCGCGCTGCTCGACGCCCCCGACATCGACTCCGTGGTGGCCGACAACCGGGCCCTGGCCGCCCAACTGCTCGCCGCCGCCGACCTGTGGCTGTTCGTCACGACCGCCGCCCGGTACGCCGACGCGGTGCCCTGGGACCTGCTGCGTACGGCGCGCGACCGGGGTGCCGTGACCGCACTCGTGCTCGACCGGGTGCCGCCGGAGGCCAGGGGCCCGGTGACGGCCCACCTGCAGCGTCTCCTCGACGAGAACGGCCTGGCGGGCACACCGCTGTTCCCTGTCCCCGAGGTGACCCTGGCGCACGAGAACGCGCGCCTGCCGGGGGAGGCGGTCCGTGCCATCGGCGACTGGCTGTCGAGCCTGGCCGCCGACGCTCAGGCCCGCGCCGAGGTCGTACGCCGCACCCTGGCCGGTGCGCTGGACAGCCTCGCGGTCCGGGTCC
>JAEZGP010000430.1 GCA_023437285.1 Actinomycetes bacterium
GGACCCGACAGGTCCTCCGGCTCCGGCGTCGTGGTGGGAAGGGATGTTGCGGAGACCGACATTGTTACTGGGACTTCGCAACCTGGGTGATGGCCTGGACAACCTTCTCGGGGGTGCTCTGGCCGGCGATCAGCGCCGCGACGGCGTCGTTGACCTCGGCGCCCACGGCCGGCGGGAACGCCTGGTCGAGGTAGAGCTGGAAGCCCGTCGCCGAGGCGAGGGTCGTCGAGACCGTCGTGATGTTCGGGTCCTTGATCGCGTCCGAGGCCGACTTGTTGGTCGGCAGGGTGCCGTTGCCGGCAGCGGTGCGCTGGTTGTCGGTGTTGAGCAGGAACTTCAGGAAGTCCACCGTGGCCGGCGGGGCGTCCTTGCCGATGCAGAAGCCGTTGCCGCCACCGAACGCGTCGGTCGCCGAACCCTTGCCACCGTCAACGGCGGGGAAGGTGAAGAAGCCGACCTTGTCGCCGAGGCCCTTGCCGCTGGCCGACGACGACGTCTGGGTCACCGGCGCCCACTGGCCCATGAGCTCCATCGCGGTGTTGCCGTTACCCATGTTCGCCGCCTGGCCGCCCGGCTTGTCGTACTGCGCGGCGAGGAAGCCCTTCTGGAACGGCTGCAGGTCGACGAGCGCCTTCAGGTGCGCGCCGGCCTGGATGAAGTCCGGGGTGTTGAAGTCCTTGCTCTCCGCCGCCGCCTTGAGCGCGTCGAGGCCCGCGGTACGCATGGCCAGGTACGCCCAGTAGAAGTGGCCGGGCCACTTGTCCTTGCCAGCGAGCGCGATGGGCGTGATGCCCTTGCTCTTCAGCGTGGTCACCGTGGTGAGGAGCTCGGCCCAGGTCTTCGGCGGAGCGGTGATGCCGGCCTTGGCGAACAGGTCCTTGTTGTACCAGAAGCCGACCATGCCGACGTCCCACGGGATGCCGTAGAGCTTGCCCTCAACCGTGTACGGCTGCAGGGAGGCGGGGAGCAGGTCGCCGGTCCAGGAGGAGGTGGAGTCGGTGAGGTCCTTGACCAGGCCGGCGTCCACCTGCTGCTGGAGCACGCCGCCGCCCCACGACTGGAACAGGTCCGGCACGTTGCCCGCCTGCCCGGCGGTGGTGAGCTTGGCCTTGAAGGCCTCGTTCTCCAGCGGCGTGATGTTGATCGTTACGTTCGGGTGCGCGTCCTGGTAGGCCTTCGCCATGGTCGCCCACTGCGTCAGACCCGGCTCGGTGGTCTGAATGTGCCACCAGTCGATCGTCTGCGGGGAGTTGTCGTCGGCGGGAGGGGTCTTCTCGTCGTCCGAGCCGCACGCACTGAGCGCCAGCGCGCCGGCGGTCGCGCCGGCAGCGCCGAGGAACGTACGACGGGACAGGTGTGGAGCGGTGGTCATGTGCCGTCCCTTTCGAGGAGGCCGTGCGCCGGATGGCGACGGCCCGTATCGGTAAATGGCGGGGGCGGAGCAGGGGTGTTACGGGGTAACAATCGGGTGGATCGGTGCTGTGCTGCTGCGGTGTGCTCCGGCGAAACTTTCGAGGCTGCCCTCGATAGCTTCGAACAATGTGGCGCACGCTACGGCCACGTGAACCTTGGGTCAAGACCTATCGCATCTCGACATCGGACGCTACCGTGAGGCGGACTTTAGCGCGTGCGAGGCGGCAAACTTTCTGGAGAAGTATCGGAAGTTGTCGGATCGCAATGATCAGGAGGCTCCACCATGAGCGGAAGCGCTGGCCAATCGGCGGCGGAAACCATCCCATCCGCAGCTGACGAGCGCGTTCTCGCCACGTCCCCACTGGACGGAGGGTCACCGTGGCGTGATCCAACGCGGCCGGCCGCTGAGCGGGTCGCCGACTTGCTCGGCCACATGACGCTCGCGGAGAAGATCGCCCAGCTGTACTCGGTATGGGTGGGTGTGCGCACTGACGGCAACGCGGTGGCTCCCCACCAGCACGAACTCGCCCCGTCGTCGTACGAGTGGCCCGACGTGATCCGCGACGGCCTCGGCCAGTTCACCCGGCCGTTCGGCACGGCGCCGACCGATCCGCTCGAGGGCGCCCGCGCGCTGGAGCGGCTGCAGGCCGACGTGACGACCAACAGCCGCCACGGCATCCCCGCCGTCGTTCACGAGGAATGCCTCAACGGCTTCATGACCTGGGGCGCCACCGTCTACCCGACGCCGCTGGCGTGGGGGGCCAGCTTCGACCCCGACCTGGTCGAGGAGATGGCGTACCGGGTCGGCGCACACATGTGGCGCCTCGGCGTACACCAGGGGTTGGCTCCCGTCCTCGACGTCACCCGCGACGCCCGCTGGGGACGCACGGAAGAGACGATCGGCGAGGACCCCTTCCTGGTCGGCACCGTCGGCACCGCGTACGTGCGGGGTCTGGAGCGCGCCGGCGTCATCGCCACCCTCAAGCACTTCGCCGGCTACTCCGGCTCGCGCGGCGCGCGCAACTTCGGCCCCGTCTCCGCCGGCCCCCGCGAAATGGGCGACGTCTTCCTCCCGCCCTTCGAGATGGCGCTGCGCGAGGGCAAGGCCCGCTCGGTCATGCACTCCTACGCCGAGATCGACGGGGTGCCCGCCGCGGCGAACACCGAACTGCTCACCACCCTGCTGCGCGACACGTGGGGCTTCGAGGGCACGGTCGTCGCCGACTACTTCGGCGTGAGCTTCCTGGAGATGCAGCACCACATCGCCGACAACCGGGGCAGCGCGGCCGCGCTGGCGCTGGCCGCCGGCGTGGATGTTGAACTGCCGTCCATCCGGTGCTTCGGCGAGCCCCTCGTCGAAGCGATTCAACGGGGCGAGGTGCCCGAATCGGTCATCGACCGGGCCGTCACCCGGGTCCTGCTGCAGAAGGTCGAGCTGGGCCTGCTCGACCCCGACTGGGCGCCGGTCCCGGCCCTGGGGACCGGGGCGGAACCCGCCGTCGACCTCGACCCGCCGGCCGACCGGGACCTGGCCCGTACGCTCGCCGAGCAGTCCATCGTGCTGCTCGCCAACGACGGCGCGCTGCCGCTGTCGTCGGGTGCCCGGGTGGCGCTCGTCGGACCGCAGGCCGACACCCCCGACGCCATGCTCGGCTGCTACACCTTCCCCCGCCACGTCGGCAGCGAACACCCGTCGTACCCGGACGGGGTGGCCGTACCCACGCTCTTGACGGCCCTGCGCGACGCGGACCTGACAGTGACCCACGAGCCCGGCTGCGGTGTGGACACCGACGACCGGTCGGGCTTCGCCGCCGCGGTCGCGGCCGCGCGCGACGCGGACGTGATCGTCGCTGCCCTGGGCGACCGGTCGGGCCTGTTCGGTCTGGGAACTTCCGGCGAGGGCTGCGACGCGCCGAACCTCGCCCTGCCCGGCGTACAGGCCGAGCTGCTGGAGGAGCTGCTCGGCACCGGCAAGCCCGTCGTGCTCGTGCTGCTGACCGGCCGCCCGTACGCGCTGGGCGCCTACGCGGACCGGCTCGCCGCCTGCGTGCAGGCCTTCTTCCCCGGCGAGGAGGGCGGACCCGCCGTGGCGCGCGTCCTCACCGGCCTGGTCAACCCGTCCGGCCGGCTGCCGGTCAGCGTGCCGGCCGGGCCGGACTCGGCCGCCACGTACCTCGCCCCCCAGCTCGGCCACCTCACCGACGTCAGCTCGGTCGACCCCACCCCGGTGTACCCGTTCGGGCACGGCCTGGCGTACACGACCTTCGAGTGGTCGGCCGAGGAGAGCGAGCGGCTCGACTGGCCGACCGACGGCAGCGTCTCGGTGTCGGTCACGGTGCGCAACACGGGCGACCGCGCCGGTGCCGAGGTCGTTCAGCTCTACCTGCACGATGCGGTGGCCCAGGTGACCCGCCCGGTCAGCCGCCTGATCGGCTATGCGCGGGTGCCGCTGGAGGCCGGTCAGGCCCGCCAGGTCACCTTTACCGTGCCGGCTGACCTGTGCTCCTTCGTCGGCCTCAACGGCCGGCGCATCGTGGAGCCGGGCGACATGGAGCTGCGCCTCGGCGCGTCCAGCGCGGACGTGCGGTACACCGTGCCGGCCCGCCTCACCGGCCCGCTCCGGACGGTCGACCACCGCCGGGCACTGCGTCCGGGCGTCACCGTCACGCCGTAACGATTAACGACGAAAAACAGCGGCGAGGGGGTCGGTCCGTACGGGCCGGCCCCTCGCCGCGTTGAACCGTTTACCCAGGTGAGTACGGGACGTAACGGTGTGATCACCGCCACGCGACCGAGGTGAAAGTTTCCTCGATCGTTCCTGGTGGCAGCCGTGATCGACCAATGTTTATTGCTCTATCAACGGTTAGGGTGCTGCAATAAGTCCCTGCCGCGGCGGTCTTTCGGGCTGGGACACCCGGTATCCGCCCCGCCTGGGAGCCGACGTGGCGGCGACGTACGGCCCTGCCTGCGTACGTCGCGCATTCCCCCCGCACCTTCGACCGCGCCGCGCCGGCTGGCCTCCGTAGATCCGGAAAAGCGCGACCGCGATAGCCACTCGGCACGCAATCCCGGACTGTCCCGTCCCTGAGACAGCCGGGCAAGGAAGGAGAGTCTGATGCGGATCAGACAGCGGCTCGCAGTACTGTCGGCCGCGGCTGTGCTGGCGACGACCGCGTTGACGGTGCTGACGCCGTCCGGCGCGATGGCCCACGGGGCCATGATGCGACCCGGTTCCCGCACGTACAACTGCTGGCTGGACGGGCTCACGGCCCAGGGTGACATCCAGCCGAAGAACCCCGCCTGTGCCGCCGCCGTGGCGGCCGGTGGAACCAACCCGCTCTACAACTGGTTCGGCGTGCTGCGCTCGGACGCGGGAGGCCGGACGACCGGCTTCATCTCTGACGGGCAGCTGTGCAGCGGTGGCAACCCCGTCTTCTCCGCGTACGACGCCGCCCGTAACGACTGGCCGCTCACGCACCTCACGGCCGGTGCCAACTTCAGCTGGAAGTACAGCAACTGGGCACACCACCCGGGCACGTTCTACATGTACGTGACCAAGGACGGCTTCAACCCCAACTCGCCGCTCAAGTGGAGCGACCTGGAGTCCTCGCCGTTCCTGACCATCACCAACCCGCCGCAGAACGGCTCGGTCGGCAGCAACGAGGGCCACTACTACTGGACGGGCAACCTGCCCTCCGGCAAGAGCGGCCGCCACATCATCTACTCCCGCTGGGTGCGCTCGGACAGCAACGAGAACTTCTTCGGCTGCTCCGACGTGGTGTTCGACGGCGGCAACGGTGAGGTGACCGGCATCGGCACCGGCGGCGGCCAGACCTCGGCCCCGGTCACCACCCGCGGCCCGGTCACCAGCGCACCGGTCACCACGCGTGGCCCGGTCACCAGCGCTCCGGTCACCACCCGTGGTCCGGGCACCAGCGCGCCGGTCACCACCCGGGGCCCGGTCACCAGCGCTCCGGCCACCACCGGTGGCGGTGGCGGCGCCTGCGTCGCGACCTACACGACAGTGAACTCGTGGGGCAACGGCTTCCAGGGCGAGGTCACGGTCAAGAACAACGGATCGTCGACCAGCAGCGCCTGGACCGCAACCCTGACGTCACCCAGCGGCCAGACCATCACTCAGGTCTGGAGCGGAACCAGTACGTCGAGCGGCTCCACGACGACCGTAAAGAACGCCAACTGGAACGGCACCCTGGGTGCCGGCGCCAGTACAGCGTTCGGCTTCATCGGCAGTGGCACCACCACCGCACCGACGGTGAGCTGCGTACTGTCGTAACAGTCGCATCTAAATGAACGCGCGGTGGCCCCGCGCCGCA
>JAEZGP010000451.1 GCA_023437285.1 Actinomycetes bacterium
GCCGTGCTCGGCGACGCGCACGTCGACCGGGCGACCGCGCGGGCCGACGCGCTGACGGCCGACTTCCAGGACCTCATCACCCGCTACGCCTGGGGCGAGATCTGGACCCGCGACGGGCTCGGCCGACGCGAACGCAGCCTGATCACGCTGGCGATGCTGGCCACGCTGCGGTGCGAGGACGAACTCGCCATGCACGTACGGGCCGCGCTGCGCAACGGGGTTACGGTCGACGAGATCAGGGAGGTGCTGCTCCAGGTGGCCATCTACGCGGGGGTCCCCGCCGCGAACGCGGCTTTCGCGGTCACGCAGCGTACGCTCGCGTCGATCGGGAAGGAGCCCCGCGAGACGTGACGGAACCGACGACCGAGTTCGTGCAGTCGCTCGATCGCGGGCTGGCGGTGATCCGCGCGTTCGACGCCGACAATCCGGAGCTGACGCTGGCCGAGGTGGCCCGCGCCACCGGGCTCAGCCGGGCGTCGGCGCGGCGGTTCCTGCACACGCTCGTCGAGCTGGGCTACGTGCGCTTCGACGGTCGCCTGTTCTCCCTGCGGCCGAAGATCCTGGAGCTGGGGTACGCGTACCTGTCGAGCCTGTCGCTGCCCGAGGTGGCGATGCCGCACCTGGAGCGGTTGGTGGAGCGGGTGCACGAGTCGTCGTCGGTGTCTGTCCTCGACGGCGACGAGGTCGTGTACGTGGCCCGCGTGCCCACCCGGCGCATCATGCGCATCGCGATCGCGGTGGGCACGCGGTTTCCCGCCTTCGCCACGTCGATGGGCCGGGTGCTGCTGGCTGGGCAGTCCGACGACTGGCTGGACGGCTACCTGACGACGGCGAAGCTGTCCGCCATCACCCCGAACACGATCGCGGACCCGAAGCGGCTGCGCGCCGAGCTGATGACGGTCCGCCGGGCCGGGTACGCCCTGGTCGACCAGGAGCTGGAGGAGGGCCTGATCTCACTCGCCGCCCCGATCCACGACGCGGACGGGCGGGTGACCGCGGCCGTGAACATCTCGACGCACGCCAGTCGCGGACCCGCGGAGCTGGTCCGGGCCCGGTTCCTCGGTCCGCTGCGGGAGACGGCGAAGCTGATCGGGGAGGACCTGCGCGCGTCCCGCATGGGACGCCATTAGCCTGTTTTTAGTTCGTTTAGTCGCTTACATAGTGGTATACCTTTTTAGGGACATTACCACTATCTGGGCGGTTTGCGATGCGAGTGACCCGGCGAACCCGTCAAGCGATCATGGCGACGACAGCGGTGACCTCGTCGCTGGCCCTGGCCGTCGCCCTGGCGACCCTGCCGACCGGCGCGGCCGGCGCGCCCATCGGACCGTTCAACCCGGTCGACCCCACCAACGGCTTCCTCGTCTATGTCGCCGAGGACGCCAAGCTCGTGACCAACGAGAACGAAGGCACGCTCGCGGTCGGCGGCAATTTGATCATCGGCGGCTACTATCAGCTCGCCCTCATCGACGCCGGCAACTTCATCGTCCCGGGTGAATCCCTGCCCACCTCACTGGTAGTCGGGGGCAAGGTCGACTGGGCGGCCAGCGTGACCGACACCCGCCTCGCCATCAACACCCCGAGCTACGTTCACATCGGCGACATGACGGACACCTACGCCCTGTGGACGGACAACAACGGCGCCAACGTCAACACCCGCATCCTGCCCAGCGACAACTACGACGCGTACCCGCGGATCGAGTTGACCACGCGCCAGGACCCGACGACCGTCGGGCGGGCCGACCTGCTCGACTTCTCCACCGCCTTCGCCACCATGAACCAGCACGCGACGGCCATGGCCACCTGTACGCAGAACGTGACCCTCACCGACTCCAGCGGCGCCGCGATCACCCGCCCCATCACCACGGACACGCAGGTCAATATCGCGCTGACCCCCGGCGTCACCAACGTGCTGAACCTGACGGCCACCGAGGCCAACCACATCACCGGCATGGCCTTCGCCACCCCACCGACAGCCGACGCGCCGCTGATCATCAACGTGGACACCTCCGGCGTCGCCGACGAGTTCGTCTGGAGGATGCCCACGATGAGCGGCTTCGACGCGAGCTACATCCTGTGGAACTTTCCGACCGCCACCCAGATCACCCAGCCGTCGACGGAGGCCGCCTCGGTGGAAGGCACCATCTATGCACCCAACGCCGACTTCATCGACGCCAGCGCCGGCAACAACGAGGGCTCGATGATCGTGAAGTCCCTCATCCACGGCAGCCCGGCGCGCATCGGGCGCAGCGGCGAGATCCACAACTTCCCGTTCCTCGGCACGGTCAACTGCGAAGCGCAGCCCACCACGACGCCGAGCCCCACCCAGACGACCGCGACTCCCACGCCGACGACCGCCGGGCCGACAGCGACCACCGCGAGCCCGACCGAGACGACCGCCAGCCCGACGGAGACCACCGCGAGCCCCACGCAGACCACCGCCAGTCCGACGGAAACCTCCGCGAGCCCCACGCAGACCACGGCCAGCCCGACCGAGACCACCGCCAGTCCGACGGAAACCTCCGCAAGTCCCACGCCAACCACGGCCGGCCCGGTCGTGACGACGCACGGACCGAGCCGGCCCACCGTCGGTCCCACCGGCAGCCCGCTGCCCGTGACCGGCCCGCCCACCTCCGGCGTGACCTGGCTGGCCGCCGGGCTGCTGGCCACCGGCACGCTGTTCGTGATCGTCGCTCGCCGGCGCCGCGATCAGGAAAACTGACCGGCCGCCAGGCAAGCGTGACCAACACGGGCGTTGTGCCCCGTCTCACGCCGTTGCTACCGTCGTTCCTCCGCTGCGACGAGCTGAGGTGGGCGTGGGCATCAGGCAGAGACTCAGGACGGGGCTCAAGGGCAACCGGCGGGTGGCGCTCGCGTGGGCCGTGCTGTTCGTCGCGGCGTACCCGGCCCTGTTCGTCAGCGCGGCGCTGCCCTCGGCCGTCGCGTTCGCGATCAGCCTGGCCGCCGTGGTATTGGCGGAGTGGCAGGCGCCGGGCCGCGCGCCGGGCCTGGCCACCGCCCTCAAGCGGGCCCAGCTGGACGCGCCGCACCGGCTGCTGCTGCGCGACGCGGCGATCCTGGCGTTCGTCGCCCAGTCGATGCCCGCGACGCTCGCCGTCGCGCTCGCCGTGGCGCTGCTCGCCCTGCACCTGCTGCGCGGCGTCGTCGTCAACCGGCTGCGCACCGTGGAGCAGCTGCGCACCCTGCCGATGCTGACCCGCAACCTCGACCTCGACGCGCTGCGCATCCCGGACGCGCCGGCCGCGTGGCTGGGGCACGCCCGCCGCGCGTGGCTGGGCTACGCGGGCCTCCCGCTCGCCGCCGGGGTCGTCGTCGACACCCTGGCGGGTACGCGCGTGAGCGGCCCCATCCTGGCGGGACTGACC
>JAEZGP010000476.1 GCA_023437285.1 Actinomycetes bacterium
GCCCACCGGTGCGGCGGGGGCGGCCCGTCGGAGGGCGGGTTCACGGGCAGCGCCTCGTTCGGCAGGGCCCGCGCCTCGGCGAGCGCGTCCAGCCACGTCTGCGCCAGCCGGCGCACCGACCGGCCGCCGAAGCCCGGCAGGACCAGCAGCTCGCGCTCGTCGCGCGGGTCCATCTCGGCCGCCGCGATGATCGCGGAGTCCGGCAGCACCCGGCCGGGCGCCGTGTCGCGGCGGGCCGCGATCGAGTCCCGGGCGTACCAGATGGCCCGCACCCGGGCCAGCGCGCGCGGTCCGCGGATCTTGTGGATGCCGGACGTGCGCCGCCACGGGTCGGGCCGCTGCCGTGGCGGGTCAC
Source organism: Actinomycetes bacterium (assembly GCA_023437285.1). Lineage (GTDB taxonomy): Bacteria > Actinomycetota > Actinomycetes > Mycobacteriales > Micromonosporaceae > Luedemannella. The sequence goes on from JAEZGP010000476.1 coordinate 356, forward strand.
CCGCGCTCGCGGCCAGCGCCGCGAATTCCTCACGAGCCCATTCGATCTTGCCCTGCCGGACCAGTTCGGCCTCCAGCAGGTCGCGCAGGTCGATCAGCAGTTCCACGTCCAGCGCGGCGTAGCTCAGCCACGACGCCGGCAGCGGGCGGGTCGACCAGTCGGCGGCCGAGTGGTGCTTCTCCAGCGCGAACCCGAGCAACTGCTCGGTCAGCGCCGCGAGGCCCACCCGCTCGAAGTTCGCCAGGCGGGCGGCCAGTTCCGTGTCGAACAGCCGTCCCGGCCGCAGGTTCAGTTCCGCCAGGCAGGGCAGGTCCTGGCTCGCCGCGTGCAGCACCCATTCGGTGTCGGCGATCGCCCGGTTGACGTCGGTGAGGTCGGCGAGCGGCATGGGGTCGATAAGGAAGGAGCCGGCGCCCTCGCGGCGCAGTTGCACCAGGTAGGCGCGATGGGTGTAGCGGTAGCCCGAGGCGCGCTCGGCGTCCACCGCAACCGGTCCTGTTCCCGCCGCCAGGCGGGCGACCACGCCGGCCAGTTCCCCATCGGTGGAGACCGGATCCGGCGTTCCGTCGCGGGGGGCGGTGAGTACGACGGCCGGCTGTTCGGGGGTGTGGGGTCCGTCGGTCACAAGACAACCGTACGGTCACTTACCCGCGAGTCAGCAGCAGGTTACCCCTGCGCGTCGGCGACGTCACGTTTGTCGTACCTGTCAGTAAGTGAACGACGTCCCTGCTCAGGCCCCTGAGCTGCAATTTGCGTTTTTCCCGCCGCGAACCGCCGAGGGAGAGAAAGATTCACGACACGCCGCGGCCCGCGGTCAGGCCTGATCCGGGCGGCCGCCCCGCCCGCCGCGCTCGGGCAGCCGGGCCACGCCCGGCGGCGGCAGTCCCGCCGTGGACGCGAGCAGCGTCGTCCAGGCCCGCAGGTGGCGGTCGAGATGCCCGTCCAACGCCGTCCACGACGCCCGGATCTCGATCTCCGCGTCCGGCGGCGGGCCCGCCAGGTCGCCGAAGCGGGTCGAGAACGTCTGCGTCACCGTGCCGCCGATCGCCGCCGCCCGGGCCTCCTGCTCGCTCAGCGCGTCGGTCAGCCAGCTCCAGCCGACCGCCGGCAGCAACGGGTCCGTGCCCATCTCCGGCTCCAGCGTCGCGTTGACGTACGTGACCAGCCGTAACGTGCCCTGCCACGACTCGTGGCCGGCCGGATCGTGCAACAGGATCAGCCGGCCGGTGGCTATCTCGTCGTCGTCGCGCACCACGGACGCGTTCACCGCGTGCGCGTACGGGGCGAGGCGCTGCGGGGCGGGAGCCTCGTCCAGCTCGATCTCGGGTCGGGGTTGGACCGAACGCAGGCTCGCCACGGCCTGAGTGAAGAGAGCGGGGTCGGCGGTCGGGGGCGCCATGCCGGAAGCCTAGGGGCGTTCCCGGTCCCGACGGGGCACGGCGCGCCGACGCGGCGAGAACCACATATAAGTACGCGTAAATTGTCCCCGACCGCCCGAACCGCCGCGACGTCGACATGGCACGATGACCACCGATGACGACTTCCACCGCACTGGCCGACTCGCCGTTCCTCCGCGCCTGCCGGCGCGAGAGCGTGCCGCACACACCCGTCTGGTTTATGCGCCAGGCCGGCCGCTCCCTGCCCGAATACCGCGAGGTGCGCGCCGGCATCCCCATGCTCGAGGCGTGCCGGCGACCCGACCTCGTCTGCGAGGTCACCCTGCAACCCGTCCGCCGCCACGGCGTCGACGCGGCCATCTTCTTCTCCGACATCATGGTGCCGCTCGCCGCGGCCGGGGTCGACCTGGACATCGCCCCCGGGGTCGGCCCCGTCGTGGCCCGGCCGGTACGCACCGGCGCCGACGTCGACGCCCTCGGCAAGCTCGAAAGCGGCGACCTGAGCGACATCACCGAGGCCATCGGCCTACTGCGCGCCGAACTGGGCGCCACCCCGCTCATCGGGTTCGCCGGCGCCCCGTTCACCCTCGCCTCGTACCTCATCGAGGGCGGCCCGTCGCGCACCTACACCCAGACCAAGGCCCTCATGTACGGCGACCCCGCCCTCTGGCACGAACTCGCCGGCCGGCTCGCCGCGATCTCGGCCGAGTTCCTGCGCGTACAGGTCGCCGCGGGCGCCTCCGCGGTGCAACTGTTCGACTCCTGGGCCGGGGCGCTGTCGGAGGCCGACTACCGCCGCTACGTCCTGCCGCACTCGTCGGCCGTACTCGCCTCCGTCGCGGCCGAGTTCCCCGACGTGCCCCGCATCCACTTCGGCGTCGGCACCGCCGTCCTGCTGCCGGCCATGGCACAGGCCGGCACGACGGTCGTCGGTGTCGACTGGCGTACGCCGCTGAACGTGGCCAGCGCCCAACTCGGACCGGACGTCGCCGTGCAGGGCAACCTCGACCCCGCGGCGCTGTTCGCCCCGTGGCCCGCGGTGGAAACCGAGGTGCGCCGCGTCCTCGCCGAGGGCGCCACCGCGCCGGGGCACGTCTTCAACCTCGGTCACGGCGTCCTCCCGGAAACGGACCCCGACGTACTGACCCGCGTCGTCGACCTGGTCCACGAGGCATCCCGCCGCTAGGGTTCGCCCGTCCCGGGCGCCGCCGCGGTGCGCGCGTGATCCGACACCCCGCGGCACCCGGCCCTCGTCCCGCGGGGGTACAGCCGCACCCGGCCAGGTCGTTCTCGCGCAGGTGCCAGGTGGGCGGGTCAGCCCTCGGCACTCTTAACGGCACGTCTGCCGGCTGATGTCGCCCCAGACCGAGCCCGG
>JAEZGP010000549.1 GCA_023437285.1 Actinomycetes bacterium
GCCGAACCTGCTGCCGGGCGGTCGCCCGGTCGGCGACCCGGCGGCGCGCGCGGAGCTGGCCGGCATCTGGGGCCTGGAGACCGGGGTCATCTCGGGCACCGTCGGCCGCGACACCGACGAGATCATCGAGGCCGCCGCGGCGGGCCGGCTCGGCGCCCTCGTGGTCGCCGGCGTCGACCCGGCCGACCTGGCCGACCCGGCGCTGGCCGAGCAGGCCCTCGACAACGTCGGCTTCCTGGTCTCGTTCGAACTGCGCAACTCGGCCGTGAGCCGCCGCGCCGACGTGGTCTTCCCGGTCGCGCCGGTGCAGGAGAAGCCGGGCACCTTCCTCAACTGGGAGGGCCGGCTGCGCAGCTTCGACGCGGTCTTCGACACCACCGCGATGTCCGACGCCCGGGTGCTCGACGCGCTGGCCCAGGCCATGGGCGTCGCGCTCGGTACGGCCGACGTCACCGCGATCCGCGCGGAACTTGGCGCGCTGCCGGTCAGCGGCGGGGACCGGCCCGCCGGCCCGCGCGTCGCCCCGCGCGACGTTGCGGTCACGGCGCCCGGCGAGGCGCTGCTCGCCACCTGGCACCAGCTGCTCGACCTGGGCAGCCTGCTCGACGGGGACGAGATCCTGCGCGGCACGGCCCGGCCCGTGGTCGCGTGCCTGGGCCCGCTGACGGCGGCCGATCTCGGCGTCGCCGACGGTGACCCGGTGACGGTCAGCACCGGGCGGGGCAGCATCACGCTGCCCGCGCAGCTGACCGACATGGTCGAGGGAGTGGTCTGGGTGCCGACGAACTCGCCCGGCGCTACCGTGCGCCGCTCGCTCGGCGTGACCGGCGGAGGCGTCGTCACGATCTCCCGTGGAGGGATCCAATGATTCTGGCGAACGCGCAGGATCCGACGTTGGCCGACTTCGGCCACGACGTCTGGTGGATCGTCGTCATCAAGATTCTCGGGGCCTTCGTCTTCGGGTTCCTCATGACGCTGCTCGGCGTGTGGTTCGAGCGGCGCGTGGTGGCCCGGATGGCGGTGCGGCCGGGGCCCAACCGGCACGGCCCGTTCGGCCTGCTGCAGACCCTGGCCGACGGCCTGAAGATGGCCTTCAAGGAAGACATCATGCCGCGCGCCGCGGACAAGGTGGTCTTCTTCTTCGCCCCGACGATCTCGGTGGTCAGCGCGGTGACGGCCCTGTCGGTCATCCCGTTCGGCCCGATGGTCAGCATGTTCGGCGAGAAGACGCCGCTGCAGGTGACCGACGTCGAGGTCTCCGTGCTGGTGCTGCTGGCCTGCGCGTCGATGGGCGTCTACGGCATCGTGCTCGGCGGCTGGGCGTCCGGCTCGACGTACCCGCTGCTGGGCGGCCTGCGGTCCTCCGCGCAGATGATCTCGTACGAGATCGCGATGGGCCTGTCCATCGTCGCGGTGTTCCTGACGGCCAGCTCGATGTCGACGTCCGCGATCGTGGCGGCCCAGGGCCACGGGGACTCGTTCAGCCTGTTCGGCCTGGACCTCAACGCACCCGGCTGGTACGCGATCCTGCTGCTGCCGAGCTTCATCATCTACGCCATCTCGGCGGTCGGCGAGACCAACCGCGCGCCGTTCGACCTGCCCGAGGCGGAGTCGGAGCTGGTCGCGGGCTACATGACGGAGTACTCGTCGCTGAAGTTCGCGCTCTACATGCTCTCCGAGTACATCAACATGGTGACCGTCTCGGCGGTGGCGACCACGCTGTTCCTCGGCGGTTGGCGCGCCCCGTGGCCGATCACCCTGTGGTCGGGGGCGAACTCCGGCTGGTGGCCGCTGCTGTGGTTCATGATCAAGGTTGTCCTGATCATGTTCGTGTTCGTCTGGCTGCGAGGCACGCTGCCCCGGCTGCGCTACGACCAGTTCATGCGGTTCGGCTGGAAGGTGCTCCTGCCGATCAACCTGCTCTGGATCGTCGTGCTGGCCGGCATCCGCACGCTGCAGGGCGAGGACGGCCTGAGCAACCAGCAGAAGTGGCTGATCGCCGGCGTACCGATCGCCGTCGTCCTCCTGGTGGCGCTGCTCTGGCCGCAGAAGCCGCCGGCCCCGGCGCCGGACCTCGGCGGACCGCCGGAGGGCCGGGTCGGCGGCGCCGAGGGCTACCCGATTCCGCCGCTCGATCTTCAAGTGCCGCCCAGCCCACGGGCCAAGCGGATGATCGCCGATCGCGAGCCCGTCACCACGGCCGCTGGCGCTGATAAGGAGGCAAGCTCATGAGCGAGCGCAGCGAGCTCATCATCAGCTCCGCTTTTACTCATGGCGACGCCGAGCGAAGCGAGGTGGCGTCATGAGTGTGGGAGGCACCCTCAAGGGCTTCGGGGTCACGTTCTCGCACATGTTCCGCAAGACCGTGACGACCGAGTACCCGGAGAAGCCCGACCGCCTCGCCCCGCGCTACCACGGTCGGCACATCCTCAACCGTCACCCCGACGGCCTGGAGAAGTGCATCGGCTGCGAGCTGTGCGCGTGGGCCTGCCCCGCCGACGCCATCTACGTCGAGGGCGGCGACAACACCGAGGACGAGCGCTTCTCGCCGGGTGAGCGGTACGCCAAGACGTACCAGATCAACTACGCGCGCTGCATCTTCTGCGGCCTGTGCATCGAGGCCTGCCCGACCCGCTCGCTCACCATGAGCAACGAGTACGAGCTGGCGCGCGACAACCGGCAGGATCTGATCTTCACGAAGGAGCAGCTGCTCGCGCCGCTGCTGCCCGGCATGGAGCGCCCGCCGCACGCCATGTACCTCGGCGACTCGGAGAAGGACTACTACCTCGGCGCCCTGGAAAACCCGGGCACGAGCGTGGGCGCCGAGCAGGCCAACCAGGCAGGTGAGCTATGAGCCAGACGCTGCTCTACGCGGCGGGCGAGGTGAGCACCGGCGAGGCGATCACCTTCTACATCTTCGCGCCGCTGGCCCTCATCGGGGCCATCGGTACGATCGCCGCGCGCAACGCCGTGCACTGCGCGCTGTTCCTCGTCGTCACCATGCTCTCGCTGGGCATCTTCTACGTACTGCAGGCCGGGCCGTTCATCGGCATGGCGCAGATCATCGTGTACACCGGCGCGATCATGATGCTGTTCCTGTTCGTGCTCATGCTGGTCGGCCGCGACGCGTCCGACTCGGTGTTCGAGACACTACGGGGCCAGCGCACGGCGGCGATCCTGGTCGGCCTCGGCTTCGCCGGGCTGATCTGCACCGCGCTGGCCCGCGCGCTCGCCGACATCCAGCCGGTCGGCCTCGACCAGTACCGGGGGGAGAACGTGCCGGGCATCGCCGCGGTGCTGTTCACCCGGTACGTGTTCGCGTTCGAGGTGACCAGCGCCCTGCTGGTCACGGCGGCCGTCGGCGCGATGCTGCTCGCGCACGTGCAACGCGACAAGGGCGACAAGCCCAACCAGGTGGCGAAGTCGCGGGCCCGCTTCGCCCCCGGCAACTACCCGGCGCCCAAGCCCGGCCCGGGCGTCTACGCCACGTCCGACTCCGTGGCCACGCCCGCGCTGCTGCCCGACGGCAGCCAGACCCGGCGCAGCGTCTCGGACCTCCTGCCGACCCGCGAACTGACCTCGGCGGACACCGCACCGAAGGGAACCGAACGATGACCCCGTCGTGGTACATCGTGCTCGCCGCGGCGCTGTTCACGATCGGCGCGGTGGGCGTGCTGATCCGGCGCAACGCCATCGTGCTGTTCATGTGTATCGAGCTGATGCTCAACGCGGCGAACCTCACGCTGGTGACCTTCAGCCGCGTCCACGGCAACCTGGACGGCCAGATCATGGCGTTCTTCGTCATGGTCGTCGCGGCCGCCGAGGTCGTGGTCGGGCTCGCCATCATCATGTCGATCTTCCGTACTCGGCGCTCGGCGAGCGTCGACGACGCGAACCTGCTGAAGTACTGAGGACGCCTCGATGGACTCTTCGATCCTTGCTGAGGGGGGCTCGTTCGCGCCCGCGACCGGGTTCCTGAGCAGCATCTGGCTGCTGATCGCCATTCCGCTCGCGAGCGCCGCGATCCTGTTGCTGCTCGGCCGCCGCGCCAACGCCTGGGGCCACCTGCTCGGCTGCGCCAGCGTCGGCGCCTCGTTCGTGCTGGGCCTGATCTACTTCATCCAGCTGAGCGGGCTGCCCGACGACGCGCGCTCGGCTGAGGTGTCGCTGTTCGAGTTCATCCCGGTCGGCTCGCTGAACATCGACTTCGGCCTGCTCCTCGACCCGCTGTCGGGCGTGTTTGTCCTGCTGATCACCGGCGTGGGCTTCCTGATCCACGTGTACGCGGTCGGCTACATGGCGCACAACCCGCCCGACTACGAGTTCGAGAACCCGGGCAACACGCGGCGGCGCTTCTTCGGGTACTTCAACCTGTTCGTCGCGTCGATGCTGCTGCTCGTCCTCGGCAACAACTACGTGATGCTCTACATCGGCTGGGAGGCCGTGGGCCTCGCGTCGTACCTGCTGATCTCCTTCTACTACCTGCGGCCCGCGGCGGCCACGGCGGGCAAGAAGGCGTTCCTCATGAACCGGGTCGGCGACGCCGGCTTCGTGATCGCCATCTTCCTGATGTTCGCCACGCTCGGCACGGTCAACTACGGCGAGGTCTTCTCCGGCATCGGGCAGGTGGCCAGCGGCACCACGCTCGCCATCGGTCTGCTGCTCCTGCTCGGCGCGACCGGCAAGTCCGGCCAGTTCCCGCTGCAGGCGTGGTTGCCCGACGCCATGGAGGGCCCGACCCCGGTGTCCGCCCTCATCCACGCGGCCACGATGGTCACCGCCGGTGTCTACCTCATCGCCCGGTCCGCCCCCGTGTTCAACGCCAACGAGACCGTGCAGCTCGTCGTGGTCTGCGTCGGCGCGTTCACCCTGCTGCTGGGCTGCGTCATCGGCTGCGCGAAGGACGACATCAAGCGGGTCCTGGCCTGGTCGACGGTCTCGCAGATCGGCTACATGTTCCTGGGCGTCGGCCTCGGCGGCGGGGCGTACGCCCTGGCGATCATCCACCTGCTGGCGCACGGCTTCTTCAAGGCCGGGCTGTTCCTCGGCGCCGGCTCGGTCATGCACGGCATGAACGACCAGGTCGACATCCGGCGCTTCGGCGGCCTGTGGAAGTACATGAAGATCACCTGGGTCACCTTCGGCCTGGCCTGGCTCGCGATCATCGGCCTGCCGCCGCTGTCCGGGTACTTCACCAAGGACCCGATCATCGAGTCGGCGTTCAACCGGCCCGGCTGGACCGGCTGGCTGTTCGGCGGCGCGGCGCTGCTCGGCGCGGGCATCACCGCGTTCTACATGACGCGGCTGTTCGTGCTCACCTTCCACGGCCCCAAGCGGTGGACCGACGACATCAAGCACCCGCACGAGTCGCCGCCGGTGATGACGATCCCGCTCATCGTGCTCGCGTTCGGCTCCGTCGCCGCCGGTTACCTCATGTCGACCAGCGTCGTCGACTGGCTCCACCCGGTCTTCGGCGAGCCGCGCGAAGAGTTCCACCGGTTGGAGCACTGGGTGGTCAGCATCGCGGTCGTCGTCATCACGCTGCTGGGTGCCGGGCTGGCGTACGCGCTGTTCCGCAACGGGACGGCGCTGCAGCCGCAGCCGGCCGGCGCGATCGTCACCGCCGCCCGCAAGAACCTCTACGGCGACGCCGTCAACGAGGCCCTGTTCGAGATGCCGGGCAAGTACCTCACCCGGTTCCTGGTCTTCCTGGACAACAGGGGCATCGACGGGCTGGTCAACGGCCTGGCCGCGGCCGTCGGCGGTGGCTCCAGCCGCCTGCGGCGGTTGCAGACCGGCTTCGTCCGCTCGTACGCACTGTCCGTGCTCGGTGGCGCGCTTCTCGTCGTCGTCGCTTTCCTGGTCGTGAGGCTCGGCTGATGTCTGACTTCAAGTTCCTGTCCGTACTCACCGTGGCGCCGCTCGTCGGTGCCCTGGTGGTGGCGTTCCTGCCGCGGACCCGGCCGACCCTGGCCAAGCAGGTGGCGTTCGGCTGGTCGCTCGCCATCCTGGCGCTGACGGTCGTCATGTGGTTCGCGTTCGAGCCGAACGGCGACCGGTTCCAGTTCCGCGAGTCGTACCCGTGGATCAAACCCTGGGACGTGCGCTTCACCTTCGAGGTCGACGGCATCGCGCTGGTCATGCTCGGGCTGGTCGCCATCCTGGTGCCGCTGGTCATCCTGGCCTCGTGGAACGACGCCGAGAAGGCGCAGGCGGCCGGCGGCAAGCGGTCGGTGCCGGCGTTCTTCGCCCTGCTGCTGGCCCTCGAGTCCATGATGATCGGCGTCTTCGCGGCCGGCGACGTGTTCCTCTTCTACGTGTTCTTCGAGGTCATGCTCGTGCCGATGTACTTCCTCATCGGCTCGTACGGCGGCGCGCGCCGGCAGTACGCGGCGGTGAAGTTCTTCCTGTACTCCCTGGTCGGCGGCCTGTTCATGCTGGCTGCGGTGATCGGCCTGTGGGTCGTGGGCGGGCACACGTTCGACTGGCAGACGCTCATGTCGGCCGAGTTCGCCACCTGGACCGAGCGGTGGCTGTTCCTCGGCTTCTTCATCGCGTTCGCGATCAAGGCGCCGTTCTTCCCGTTCCACACCTGGCTGCCCGACGCCGGTGGCGCCGCGCCGGCCGGCGTGGCCGCGCTGCTCGTCGGCGTGCTCGACAAGGTCGGCACCTACGGCATCCTGCGGTACTGCCTGCCGCTGTTCCCGAACGCGTCGAAGTACTTCGCGCCGCTGGCGCTCACCCTGGCCCTGGTCGGCATCATCTACGCCGCCCTGGTCGCGGTGGGGCAGAACGACCTCAAGCGGCTGGTGTCCTACACGTCGGTCGCCCACTTCGGCTTCATCGGCGTGGGCATCTTCGCCTTCACCACCCAGGCGATGTCGGGCTCCGTGCTCTACATGGTCAACCACGGCCTCGCGACCGGCCTGCTGTTCCTCGTGGTCGGCATGCTGGTCGCCCGCCGCGGCTCGGCGCTGGTGAGCGACTTCGGCGGGGCGGGCAAGCTCGTGCCCGTACTCGCCGGGGTCTTCTTCATCGCGGGCCTGGCGTCGCTCGCGATGCCCGGCACCGCGCCGTTCGTCAGCGAGTTCCTGGTCCTGATCGGGACGTTCGCGGTGAACAAGCCGGTCGCGGTCGTGGCCACCGCGGGCATCATCCTGGCGGCCGGGTACGTGCTGTGGATGGTCCAGCGGACCACGCAGGGCACGTTCAATCCCGTGCTGGAACAGGTGCCGGCCATGCGCCGCGACATCACGGCGCGGGAGGTGGCCGTCGTGGCCCCGCTGATCGCCCTGCTGATCTTCTTCGGCTTCTACCCGAAGCCGCTGCTCAATGTGATTAATCCGGCCGTCGCCGCGACCATGCAGGACGTCGGCAAGCAGGACCCGGCGCCGACCGTGGCGAACACCCAGGAGGCCTCGAAGTGAGCGTCACCAACCTGCTCGCCGGCGCGGCCCCGGTCGCCGCCGAAGCGATCACGCTTCCGAAGATCGACTATGCCGCCATCCTGCCGATGCTCATCGTCATCGGCGGGGCGCTGCTGTCGATCCTGTTCGAGGCGATCGTGCCCCGCGCCGCGCGGTACTACACGCAGCTCGCGCTCAGCGGCGCCGTGCTCCTCGCGGCCCTGGTCTCGCTGGTCATGCTCGCCAAGGACGGCAAGAGCGTCCTCACGGCGGGCGGCGCCATCGCGATCGACAACGTCAGCCTGTTCCTGCAGGGCCTGATCGTCGTCCTCGGCCTCGTGTCGATGCTGCTCATCGCCGAACGCGCGCTGGAGCGTGGCGGCCCGTTCGTCGCCCAGGCGGCCATCACGGCCGGCAGCGAGGCCGACCGCCGCCAGTCCGTACGCGAGCCCGGCGCGACCGAGGTCTACCCGCTGACGCTGTTCGCGCTCGGCGGCATGATGCTGTTCGTCGCCACCAACGACCTGCTGACCATGTTCGTCGCGTTGGAGGTCCTCTCGCTGCCGCTGTACCTGCTGTGCGCCATGGCCCGCCGCCGGCGCCTGATCAGCCAGGAGGCCGCGCTCAAGTACTTCCTGCTCGGCGCGTTCGCGTCGGCGTTCTTCCTGTTCGGCCTGGCGCTGGTGTACGGGTACGCCGGTTCGGTCAGCCTGTCGGCGATCCACGCCGCGTACGCCACGGGCGGGCAGCCCGCGGTGCTGTTCTTCGCCGGCCTGGCGCTGCTCGCGGTGGGCCTGCTGTTCAAGGTCGCGGCCGTGCCGTTCCACGTGTGGACCCCCGACGTCTACCAGGGCGCGCCGACCCCGGTCACCGCGCTCATGGCGAGCTGCACCAAGGTGGCGGCCTTCGGCGCCCTGCTGCGCCTGCTGTACGTCGCGTTCGACGGCGCGCAGTGGGACGTGCAGCCGATCATCGGCACGATCGCTGTGCTCACCATGATCGTCGGCGGCGTGCTGGCCGTGACCCAGACCGACATCAAGCGCCTGCTGGCGTACTCGTCGGTGGCCAACGCCGGCTACCTGCTCGTCGGCGCGCTCGCGTTCAACAAGGAGGGCCTGGCCTGGTCGCTGTTCTACCTCGCGGCGTACGGCTTCACCGTCATCGCGGCGTTCGCCGTGGTGAGCCTCGTGCGCGACGCCGAGGGCGAGGCGACCCACCTGAGCCGCTGGGCCGGCCTCGGCCGCCGGTCGCCGCTGTATGCCGGGGTGTTCACCTTCCTGCTGCTCGCGTTCGCCGGCATCCCGCTGACCAGCGGGTTTACGGCGAAGTTCGGCGTGTTCGCGGCGGCGATCCAGGGCGGGCAGACCTGGCTGGTCATCGCGGGCGTGGTCAGCAGCATGATCCTCGCCTTCCCGTACCTGCGGGTCGTCGTGATGATGTGGCTCTCCGAACCGGGTGAGAACAGCCCAACGGTCTCGATTCCGGGCGCGCTGACCTCGGCCACGCTGATGATCGGCGTGCTGGCGACCCTGGTGCTCGGCGTGTTCCCCACGCCGGTGCTGGACCTCGCCGGGAAGGCCGCGGAGTTCATCCGCTGACCTGTATGGCATGGTGGATAACGTGGTGACCAGCGGAAGCCGGCCGATCCCCCGGATGCTTCTCGGGATCGAGTTCGAGGACGCGGAGCTTGAGCGCGTCGTCGAGACGCTGCTCGTCGGCGTCGAGGACGGGCTGCGCCATGCTGTGGAGTCCGTCGATCCCCTGCTGGACGACGTGGCGCACCACCTCGTCGCCGCGGGCGGCAAGCGCATCCGGCCCCTGCTGGTGGGCCTGGCCGCCCAGTTCGGCACCCGGCCCGTGTGCGAGGAGGTGACGCGGGCCGGCGTTGTTGTGGAGCTGACCCACCTCGCCACGCTCTACCACGACGACGTCATGGACGAGGCCCCCGTACGCCGGGGAGCGCCGTCGGCCAACCTGCGGTGGAGCAACAGCATCGCGATCCTCGCGGGAGATCATCTCTTCGCCCGCGCCGCCGACCTCGCGGTCGACCTGGGCCTTGACGCGGTACGCCTGCAGGCGCGGACGTTCTCCCGCCTCGTGTACGGCCAGATCGCGGAGACGTCCGGCCCCCGCGACCGCGACCCGATCGAGCACCACCTCGACGTCATCGCCGAGAAGACCGGCTCGCTGATCGGCACCTCCGCCAAGTTCGGCGCCATGTTCTCCCACGCGAGCCCCGAGACCATCGACGCCCTTGCCGAGTACGGCGAGGTCATCGGCATCGCGTTCCAGCTCTCCGACGACCTGCTCGACATCGCCTCGGAGTCCGCGCAGTCCGGCAAGACGCCCGGCACCGACCTGCGCGAGGGGATCGCCACGCTGCCGGTGCTCTACGCGCTGGCCGACGACGCCACCGACGACGCGAGCGTGGCTCGGCTCCGCGAGCTGCTCAGCAAGGGCCCGCTCACCGACGACGCCGAACTGGCCGAGGCGCTGGAGCTGCTGCGCGAGTCGACGGCGATGAAGCGGGCCCGCGAGACCGTACGCGGCTACGCCGACCGGGCCAGGGCCCTGCTGGAGCCGCTGCCCGACATCCCGGCCCGGCACGCCCTGGCCGCCCTCACCGACCTGATCGCCGACCGCACAAGCTGACCCGGCGCGCCGCTCAGGGGATCCACGTCATGAGCGTGCGCCCCGAGCCGCCCCGCAGCTCCAGCCTGGTGATCTCCGCCGGCGGGTGCCGGGTGGTCGTGCTCACCCGCATCTCATCGCCGGCCTTCGCCGTCCAGGTCGCGATGCGTTCCGGCTCGCCGGCGACCAGCCACACGTACAGGTGCAGCGTCCAGGTGCGGTCGGAGTACGCCCCACCGCTCTCGATGTATCCGCAGCTCATCTCCACGCGCGTGCCGTCGGGGGTCGGGCGGATGCCCAGGATGGCGACGACGGGCAGCGACGTGGACACCGGCGTCATGGGTCGCATGCTGATGGGCGGGCTGGGCAGGACGGACGGCGCCGGGCTGGCGCCCACGATGGAGGGACCGCCGGCGGGGCGGCCGAGGGCGTGCAC
>JAEZGP010000496.1 GCA_023437285.1 Actinomycetes bacterium
ACGGCGCGCACGATGTGGGCGACCGTGTAGGACTCGCACTCCGCGCGGTCGCCGTCAACCGTCACGCTGACGCTGCCGACGATGTGCTGGGTCAGCGGCAGGGACGCGAGCGGCTGCATGTGCGCCACGATGTGCTCGACGCCGCGCGGCAGGCGCACACCGGAGTACTCCGCCTGGGCGTCCGCGATGAAGCAGTCGCCTACCTTGTCGAACTCCCGGTCGTCGCAGGCACGCGCGTACCGGGTGAGCAGCAGTTCGATCTCCGCCTTGTCATCAGCCAGGGTGGGCACGAATTCACCTTTCTGTCGGATCAACTGAGGGGGGACGGGTCGTGACCGACTCCGACCGCTGGGCCATCAACGACGTCGTGGCCAGGTACTTCTCCGCCGTGGACCGGCGGGACTGGCCGCGGCTGCGCACCTGCTTCACCGACGACGTCGAGGGGATCTACGAGGGGGTCCGGGTCGCGGGCGGCGTGGACGCCATCATGGACTTCTTCATGGGCCGCTCGGCGCACCGGTTCCCGCTCGAACTGGTCGACCTGCGGCTCGCCACGCACTTCATGGGCAATCACATCGCCACGGTCGACGGTGACCGGGCGACGGCGGAGACCTACGCCCTGGCGCACCTGATCGACCTGCCGCCGCAGGGGCCCCGGCTGCGCACCAGGGCGCTGCGCTACCTCGACGAGCTGGTCAAGGTGGACGGCCGCTGGCTGATCCGCCGCCGCGAGCACATCCTCGACTGGATGCGCCTCGACGCCCTGGAGACCTATTCGGCGAAGTGACATGCGGCAAACTGCCCGGGGCGGATCTGCCGGATCGTGGGCTCGGTGGCGGCGCAGACGTCGGCCGCCTTCGGGCACCGCGTGCGGAACCGGCAGCCGCTCGGCGGCGCCAGCGGCGAGGGCGTCTCGCGTTGGCTGCGCGGGGGCGCCGGCTCGCCGGTGTCCAGCTCGGGGATCGAGGAGAGCAACAGCTTCGTGTACGGGTGTGACGGGTGCTCGAACAGCTCGTCGGGCGGGCCGACCTCGCAGACCTTGCCCAGGTACATGACCACGACGCGGTCGCTGACCCGCTTCACGACCGCCAGGTCGTGGGAGACGAACAGCATCGTCAGCCCGTACCGGGCCTTCATGTCCTCCAGCAGGTTGAGGATCTGGGCCTGCACGGAGACGTCGAGGGCGGAGACCGGCTCGTCGCACAGCAGCAGCCGGGGGTTGAGCACCAGGGCCCGCGCGATGCAGACGCGTTGGGCCTGGCCGCCGGAGAGCTGGTCGGGCCGCCGGTCGCCGATGACCGCCGGGTCGAGGCCGACCGCGTCGAGCACCTCGTCGACCCGCGCGAGGTCCACCGGTCGGCCGGGCTCGCGCCAGATCCGCAGCCCTTCGGCGACGATCTCGCGCACGGTGCGGCGCGGGTTCAGCGACGAGATCGGGTCCTGGAAGACCATCTGCATCGCCGTGCGGGTACGCCGCAACCGCTCGCCCCGCAGCGTGGTCAGTTCGGCACCGGCGAGGCGTACGGAGCCCCGCGTCGGCGGGGGCAGTTGCAGGATCGCCCGGCCGGTGGTCGACTTCCCGCAGCCCGACTCGCCGACCAGGCCGACGGTCTCGCCGGTGCGGGCGTCGAGGCTCACGTCGGAGACCGCGTGCACCCGCCCGCCGCCCTTGGCCGGTAACTCCACGACGAGGTTCTCGACCCGCAGCAGCACGTCGTCGTCCGTACGCAGGTGTGCGGTTCCGGAGCCGGCCATCAGGACACCACCTCGTCAAGGTCGCGACCGGCGGCGAGCGCGGTCAGGTCGAGCCCGGCTGCGGTGCGCCGGCGGGCGTGGTTGGCCGCTATGGCCTGCTCGCCCAGGGCGGTCCCGACCGGGTAGTGGCAGGCGAACAGGTGCCCGGCATCGCCGGCCGAGTCCGGCGTGAGCGGCGGCTCGTCGTCGACGCACCGCTGCTGGGCGAAGGCGCAGCGGGGGGCGAAGCGGCAGCCCGGCGGCGGGTTGACCAGGTCCGGCGCGGTGCCGGGGATCACCTCGAGCCGGGTGTGGCTGGGCTCATCGATGTGCGGGAACGAGCGCAGCAGCGCCGCGGTGTACGGGTGGCGGGTCGCCGTGAACAGCGCCGGGGTGCGCGCCGTCTCGACCACCCGCCCGGCGTACATGACGATCGTGCGGTCGGTGCGGCCGGAGACGACGCCGAGGTCGTGGCTGATGAGGATCATCGCCATGCCCAGCTCGCGGCGCAGGCCGCTGAGCAGGTCGAGGATCTCCTTCTGGACGGTCACGTCGAGTGCGGTGGTCGGTTCGTCCGCGATGAGTAGCTTGGGCGAGCACGACAGGGCGATGGCGATCATGACGCGCTGGCGCATCCCGCCGGACAGCTCGTGGGGGTACTGGCGCAGCCGGTGCTCGGGGTCGGTGATGCCCACCTGGGTCAGCAGCTCGACGGCCCTGGCGCGGGCGGCGGCCCGATCGAGGCCGAGGTGGTAGCGCAGCGGGTCGGTGATCTGATGGCCCAGCGTGCGTACCGGATTGAGCGAGGTCATGGGGTCCTGGAAGACCATCGCGACCTCGGCGCCCCAGAAGTGCTTGCGGCGCTTGCCGGTCAGGTGCGCGATGTCCTCGCCGTCGAAGAGCACCCGGCTGCCGGCGCCGACACGGGCGCTGCGCGGCAACAGGCGCATGATGGTACGCACGAGGGCCGATTTGCCCGATCCGGACTCACCGACGATGCCCAGGGCCTCGCCGGCGGCGAGCGTGAAGGAAACGCCATCGACGGCGCGCAGTTCCCCGCGGGGGGTGGCGAACGCCGTGCTGAGATCCTCGACTACCAGCAGCGGTGACACCCCGCCAGCCTAAGCTGATATTGCTCACCTAACAAGCGCTTGGTAAGGTTCGGTGATCCCCCCACCCGACCCGCATGCGAGGTTGTCATGAAGGATGCCGAACTTGACCAGTTGATCGCGGTCGTCGAGACCCCGCAACGCCAGCCCGATTCGCTGGAGGAGCGCCTGCGGCTCGTCGAGGATCACCGGCAGATCACGGACCTGGTCATGCTCTACGGCTGGCTGTGCGACCGCCGCCGCTGGGACGACCTGCTGAGCTACTACACGGACGACTTCGAGCGCACCCTGAGCGGCACGCTCAACGAGAAGGTCAAGGGCAAGGAAAAGCTGCGCGAGCTGTACATCAGCCCGGTGCTGCCGCGCTCGGGCGACGCCGCCGGGCCGCCGCCGGCCGACATCATCAAGACGTACGAGCTGCGCCACCTCATCCACCCGCCGGTGATCCGGGTCAGCGACGACGGGCAGACCGCCAGCGTCGCGGCCGTCTACAGCCTCGTCGCCACACAGGGAGACGGCAAGGACCTGCGTCGTGGTGAGCACGAGGGCGCCTACCTGTTCGGCATGCGGCGCGAGCCCGAGGGCTGGCGGTTCGCCACCATGACGGTGATCAGCGAGAACACCCGCAACCCGCTCTTCTCGACCAGCTGACGGCGATGGCGCACGTGCAGGCGGAACGGTTCGCCGGGAAGGTCGCCCTGGTCACCGGCTCCGGTCGCGGTGTCGGCCGGGCGACGGCCCTGCGGCTCGCCGGCGAGGGCGCGACGGTCGTCGTCAACGACGTCAACGCCGAGGCCATCGCCGAGACGATCGCCCTGGTCTCCGACGCGGGCGGCGCGGCGGTGGCCGGGCGGGCCGACGTCACCAACGCCGCCGAGGTGGCGGACCTGGTGGCGACGGTCGTCGCGGAGCGGGGCGGCCTCGACATCCTGGTCAATAACGCCGGTGGCGCCCTGCCGGGTGCGCGGTGGACGGCCGTGGCCGACACCTCCGACGAGGACTGGGCCGGCTTCCTGGCGCTGAACCTCACCTCGGCGTTCCTGTGCGCGCGGGCCGCGATCGCGCCCATGCTCGCGCGCGGGCGGGGACACATCGTCTCCGTCGGCTCCATTTCGGGTACGAACGGGCAGGTCAGCGGCGCCGGCTACGCGGCGGCCAAGGCGGGGCTCAGCGCGCTGGTCGCGTCCATCGCCAAGGAGTACGGCCGGCGCGGCATCTCGAGCAACGGCATCATCATCGGCAACGCGCCGTTCCCCAACCGGCCCCAGCAGCGCCAGGACGAGCTGGACTCCTACGTGCATCTCGGTCGCGTCGGCGCCTACGCGGAGTTCGCGGCCGCGATCGCGTTCCTCAGTTCGGAGGACTCGTCGTACCTGTCGGGAGCCATGATCCCGGTCGACGGCGGCTTCCACCGGTCGAACCTGTTGTAGCGACAGCACATACAACAGGCCCCGCTCCCGTAAAACGCGAGCGGGGCCTGTTGCGTGCGCCTCAGACCAGGACGTCGTCCAGGGTCTCGGGGGCGAAGATCTCGGCCGGGTCCAGCAGCCGCTTGGCCAGACCCTGCTCGTGGGAGTAGCCGAGGAAGGTCCGCAGGGTCGTCAGGTTGGGACGCAGGCCGTACGGCCAGAAGTCGTCACCCATCAGGGCGCTGGTCTCCTCGGCGGCGTTGACCGTCCACGGCAGGCTCGTCTTCAGCGCCGTCACCTCGCGCAACTGCGGGTAGACGGCGTCCTTGGCGGCCACGAAGGCGTCGTAGAGGGACCGCGCGATCCACCGGTTCGCCTCGTACACCTCGCGCCGGATCACCACGGTGTGCATGATCGGGAAGATGCCCGTCCGGCCGAAGTACGCCTGCTCCGCCGCCTTCGCGTCGGGGAACAGCCGGCGTACGGGTCCGCCCGGCCGGTAGGAGCGCGGCGCCCGGGCCGTGTAGAGCGCGTCGATGTCGCCCGCGACGAGCATGGCGTCCAGCGTCTGCGCGGCGTCGATGGGGGTGACCGAGAACCGCTCCGGCAGGTCGAGCCGGAGCTTCTCGACCCG
>JAEZGP010000606.1 GCA_023437285.1 Actinomycetes bacterium
GGCGACGACCCCGGCCGGCCCAGCGCCGGCAACCGCGCCCCACCGCACCGCGACACGCCACCCGGCGCGCAGCCCGGGGCCGCGCGAACCGAAACGGCCAGCCCGCTGATCTGGCGGGGCATGTGGCACGTCCCACATCATGTGGGCCAGCGGTTCTGGCGGACCTGGGTCGGCCGGGCCATCGCGCTGCTGCTCGGGGTCCTGGCGCTGGCCACCGCGTTCACCGCCGCGTACATCGGCGGGCTGCACGAGCCGACGCCCCGCGACGTCCCGGTCGCCGTGGTCCAGGGCGACCAGGCGGCCAACCAGATGATCAATTTGCTCGACGAGCGCACCCGACTGGTGACCAGCCGGCAGTACGCGACGATCGCCGACGCGACCACGGCCCTCCAGCGGCGCGAGGTGTTCGGCGTCCTCGCCAGCGCGGGCAACGGCCTGCGGCTGACGACCGCGAGCGCCTCCGGCGAGCTGGCCGACGAGGTCCTGACCACCTCCGTGGCGACCGTCGCGCGGGCGGCCGGCATCCCGGTGACCGTCACCGACGCGTACCCGCTCGACGAGCACGATCCGCGCGGGCTGGTCGCCTTCTACCTGTTCGTCGGGCTGACCGTCGGCGGGTACCTCGCG
The DNA here is from genome assembly GCA_023437285.1 of Actinomycetes bacterium. Lineage (GTDB taxonomy): Bacteria > Actinomycetota > Actinomycetes > Mycobacteriales > Micromonosporaceae > Luedemannella. The sequence goes on from JAEZGP010000606.1 coordinate 628, forward strand.
GCGACCGTACTCGGGTTGAGTCTGGGCACCGCACCGCGGAACATGGCGCACGCCGCGGCCCGGCTCGGCGCGTTCGTCGTGTTCTCCGTCATCCTGGGGTTCCTCGCGGCGCTGCTCGTGGGGCCGACCTACGACATCTGGAAACCGCACACGCTCGGGCTGACGCTCGTCGGGGCGCTGATCGCGTTCGCCGCCGCCGCGATCACGTCCGCGCTGCAGGGCTGGCTCGGCATCGTCGGGACCGGGCTGTCCATCCTGCTGCTCGTGGTCCTGAGCAACCCCGGCTCCGGCGGCGTGTTCGCGTGGCCGTTCCTGCCGGCGTTCTTCCGCGGCATGCACACGTGGGTGCCGGGCGGGTTGGGCGTCGACCTGATCCGGTCCGTGGCCTACTTCCAGCGGGCGGCCTCCGGGTGGCCGGTGACCGGGCTCGTGCTGTGGTCGGTGGCCGGCATCGTCGGGACATTCGCCGCGACGATCGTCCTCGGCCGCAGAAGTGACCAGGCGTCGTAGCGGGCCGCCGACCGTGGCGAGGCCCACCTGACGTGACGGCGTCCGTACCGTTACGATCCTGGTTGCCCGGACAGCGCTGTCACCCGCGTACTCAGCGATTGGATTTCTGCGTGACCGCGGACAGTGACATCTACCGGAAGACCGGCCCCGACGAGGCTGTGGACGCGGCCCTGCGCGCGGACATCCGCCGCCTCAGCACGCTGCTCGGCCAGACCCTCGTACGCCAGGAGGGCCAGGCGCTGCTCGACCTGGTCGAAGAGGTGCGCGGCCTGGTCCGCACCGACGGCGTCGCCGCCGGGGAGAAACTCGCCGGCGTCGACCTCACCACGGCCACCCAACTGGCCCGGGCCTTCTCCACCTACTTCCACCTCGCGAACATCACCGAACAGGCGCACCGGGCCCGCGAACTGGGCCGCGAACGCGCCCTGCACGGCGGCTGGCTGGGCCGCGCCGCCCAGCTGATCAAGGAGCGCGAGGTCACCGCGGAGGAGATCGCCGCGTGTGCGCGCCGGCTCGCGATCCGGCCCGTCTTCACCGCGCACCCCACCGAGGCCGCCCGCCGCTCCATCCTGTCCAAGCTGCGCTCCATCGCCGACGAACTGGACGCCGAGGCCGCCCAGACCGCCCTCTACGGCGCCAACCCGGCCGAATCCGCGCGCACCGAGCGGCGCCTCGCCGAGATCATCGACCTGCTCTGGCAGACCGACGAGCTGCGGCTGACCCGCCCCGACCCGCGCGACGAGGCCCGCAACGCGATCTACTACCTGTCCGACCTGGCCGCCAGCGCCGCCCCGCGCGTCCTCGCCGACCTGTCGGCCACCCTGTCCGACCTCGGCGTGGAGACCCCGCCGACCAGCCGGCCGCTCACCTTCGGCTCCTGGATCGGCGGCGACCGCGACGGCAACCCGTTCGTCACCCCCGCCGTCACCCGCGACGTCCTGCTGATGATGCACGAGTACGGCATCCAGACGGTCGAGGAGGCGATGGAGGAACTGATCAACGAGCTGTCGGTGTCGCGCCGGCTGCGCCACGTCTCCATCGACCTCGACTCCAGCCTCGCCAGGGACCTGGAGATCCTCGGCAACGAGGTCGCCCCCCGGTTCCGGCGCGTCAACGCCGAGGAGAAGTACCGGCTCAAGTGCCGCTGCGTCCTCGCCAAGCTCGGCAACACCCGCCGCCGGCTGGCCACCGGCGCCCCGCACCGGCCCGGGTACGACTACGTCGGCGCTGACGACCTCGTCGCCGACCTCGAACTCATGCGCGCCTCCCTGGCCCGCAACTCCGGCATGCTGTCGGCCACCGGCCGCCTCGCCGACGTGGTCCGCACCGTGTCCGCCTTCGGCCTGCACCTGGCCACGCTCGACATCCGCGAGCACGCCGAGGCGCACCACGCCGTCCTCGCCCAGTTCTACGAGCGCGTCGGCGAGGTCGCCGACTACAAGTCGCTGGACCGGGCCGCGCGCACCGAACTGCTGATCAACGAGCTGTCGGGGCGGCGGCCGCTGGCCGGCGTGGCCACCCCGCTGACCGACGCCAACCGCAAGACCTTCGACGTCTTCACCACCATCCGCGACCTGCAGGACCGCTTCGGTGACGAGGTCGTCGAGTCGTACATCATCTCGATGACCCTCGGCATCGACGACGTCCTCGCCGCGGCGATCCTGGCCCGCGAGGCGGGCCTGGTGGACGTCACCGTCGGGGTCGCCCGGATCGGCTTCGTGCCCCTGCTGGAGTCGCCCGCCGAACTCGACGCGGGCGGCGCCCTGCTGGACGCCCTGCTCAGCGTCGACGCCTACCGCGCGATCGTCCGGGCCCGCGGCGACGTGCAGGAGGTCATGCTCGGGTATTCCGACTCGAACAAGGACGCCGGCATCACCACGTCGCAGTGGGCGATCCACCGGGCCCAGCGCGCGCTGCGCGACGTCGCCCACAAGCACGGCGTGCGGCTGCGCCTCTTCCACGGCCGTGGCGGCTCCATCGGCCGCGGCGGTGGCCCCACCCACGAGGCCATCCTCGCCCAGCCCAACGGCACCCTCGACGGGGCCATCAAGGTCACCGAACAGGGCGAGGTCATCTCCGACAAGTACACGCTGCCGGCCCTGGCCCGGGAGAACCTTGAGCTGACCGTTGCCGCCGTGCTGCAGAGCGCCCTGCTCAACACCGCACCCCGGCTCAGCCCCGAGGACCTGTCGCGCTGGAACCAGGTCATGGACCTGGTGTCGGACGCGGCCTTCCGCGCCTACCGCGAACTCGTCGAGGACCCGGACCTGCCGGCCTACTACTGGGCGGCCACCCCCACGGAGCTGCTCGGCGCGCTCAACATCGGCTCCCGCCCGGCCCGCCGCCCCGACGCGTCCGCCGGCCTCGGCGGCCTGCGCGCCATCCCGTGGGTGTTCGGCTGGACCCAGTCCCGCCAGATCGTCCCCGGCTGGTACGGCGTCGGCACCGGCCTCGCCGCCGCCCGCGAAGCCGGCCTCGGCGACACGCTCCGCGAGATGTACACCAACTGGCACTTCTTCCGGACCTTCATCTCCAACGTGGAGATGACCCTGACGAAGACCGACCTCACCATCGCCGAACGCTACGTGCGTACCCTCGTCCCCGAGAACCTCCAGCCGATCTTCGAAAAGATCCAACACGAGTACGCCAGCTCGGTCGCCGGCCTGCTGCAGATAACCGGCGAATCCGCCCTACTGGAGGGCCAGCCCGGCCTGGCCCGCACGCTGGCGGTCCGGGACAGTTACCTCGAACCGCTGCACCACCTGCAAGCGGCGCTGCTGTCCCAGTACCGGGCGGCGGCCGCGAAGGGCACGCCGGACGAGAAACTGGTCCGCGCGCTGCTCACCACCATCAACGGCATCGCCGCCGG
>JAEZGP010000618.1 GCA_023437285.1 Actinomycetes bacterium
GGGCGGGTGGGTGCGCGGTGGGGCGGGTCGGCGGGGCGGGTGGGTGCGCGGTGGGCGGGGTGGGTTCGGCAGACTTGTGGGGTGGTCGAGGTGGGGGCGGTGGCGGAGGCGTGGCGGGCGATGCTGAGCCGGGTGGCGCCCGACGCGTCGACGGCTGTCGTCAGCGCCCTGGGCGCCTCGCTGCTGGCGCGGTGGGGCGAGGAGCACCGGCACTACCACGACACGGCGCACCTGGCGGCCGTGCTGACGACCATCGACCGGTACGCGCACGTGGCCGAGGACGCGGACGCCGTACGGCTGGCCGCCTGGTATCACGACGCCGTCTACGACCCGCGCGCCGACGACAACGAGGCGGCCAGCGCCATGCTCGCGCGCACGGAGTTGACCGGCCTCGACGTGCCCGCGGCCACGGTGGCCGAGGTGGTCCGACTGGTCGAGCTGACGGCCGGCCACGCCGTCGAGCCCGGCGACCGCAACGGGGCCCTGCTCGTCGACGCCGACCTGGCCATCCTCGCCGGCCCGCCGGCCGACTACGCGGCGTACGCGGCCGCCGTCCGGCGCGAGTACGCCCATGTACCGGAGGACGCGTTTCGCGCGGGCCGCGCCGCGGTCCTGCGGCGACTGCTCCGTCTGCCGCGGCTTTTCCACACCCCCGAATTGGGCGCCGGGGCCGAGGCGGCCGCCCGCGCCAACCTTGAGGAAGAATTGGGTCGACTAACCTAAATGCCGTGAATCAAGCATTTTGGTGTTTTGGCGGTGATACAACGACTAAGGCACCGTTTATTACTTTTGTGAATTTCAGTCGGACTGACGTCACATCGGACTAGGCGCGTTGCCGGACAGACGTATCGGCGCGAGGGGGCGCGGACCATGGTTCGACGACGGCGTAGTGACCGGCGACGTGTCCGGTGGGCGTTGATCGCCCTGGCTGTCGCGGCGACGCAGGCTCCGGCCCTCTGGGTGGACACGCCGCCCGCGGTCGCCGCCGCGGGCACGCCCGGGGTGCCGCAGCCGCCCATCGTGGTGTTCCACGAGGATTTCGAGCACACCACCACGACCGTGCCGCTGCTGCTCACCGATTACGTCGGCACCGATGACGAGACCTACACCGCCAATCAGGCCTGGTTGACGAACTGCAATGGCATGATTCTCAACTACAGCATGACGGTCCGGCCCGCGAACTGCACCGGTGGCCCACAAGGGCTGCGGGCCCTGCGTTCCATGGCCTACGCGCTGGGCAACGTGGGCCGCGCCGCGGACTCCGCGACGAACAACGCGCTGTCGGCGTACACCGACACGGGTGGCGACGTGGCGGTCAACCCGGGCGCGGGGCTGATCCAGCTGGAGACGAAAGAGTCCATCCCCCTGACGGGGACGGGGAAGCGGTATCTGACCACCGCCATCGACGTCTCCTCGGTGAACTGCCCCGTCAACGCCCCGAGGTTGCAGTTCTCGCTGCTCAGCGGCGCCACCGTGTACCCGGTCGGCGGCGAGATCAACACGTGCACCGACCCTCGCGGGCGAGCCGAAGTGGCCCCCAACCCCGATAACCCGGACACGACCACGGCGGTCCGCGTGGGGACCTACACCTCGTCCGGCGCGATCCCGTTCGTCGGATCGTCCGTGGACATTCGACTGGTGAACAACGAGGGCCTCGGCCTCGGCAATGACGCGGCCATGGACAACATCTTCCTGTACGACGTGACGCCCCAACTGGACAAGGCGTTCAGCCCGGCCACGGCCACGGCGGGCCAGTCGGCGACACTGACCTTCACGATCACCAACACCAGCGATCTACTGGCGAAGCCCGACTGGTCGTTCACCGACGCGCTGCCGACGGGAATGACGGTGACGTCGCCGTCGGCCACCACGACCTGCACCAACGGCGTTGTCACGGCAGCGGCCGGCGCGACCTCGGTGAGCGTACGCGGCGACCTGGACGCTCAGCAGGTGTCGTGCACCGTCACCGTCCAGGTCACCGCGCCGGCCGGTCACTACGTCGACGGGCCGGCCAACATGACCACCGACGGGGTGCGACCGCCCGCGAGCACGGAGATCAACTTCGTTCCGGTCATCGCGGTGCGCAAGGCCGGCACGCTGAACGGCGGCCCCGACGTCGGCGATACGGTCACGTACACGTTCGTGGTCACCAATCCGGAGTCCAACGGCGTGACGCTGTCCAATGTGGCGGTGAACGACCCCCGGGTGGGCCCGGTGTCGTGCCCGGCCACCCCCCTGCCCGCCGGGCAGTCGGCCACGTGCACCGCCACGTACACGCTCACGCAGGACGACATCGACGCCGGAGAGATCAATAACACCGCCACCGCGACCGCCGACGCGCCTGATGGCGTCACCGACCCCGGGCCGGCCACCGACGCCGCGATCGTGCCGCTGGCCCCGGCCTCGGCGATCACGGTGACGAAGTCGGTCGAGCCGCTCATCGCCGCCGGGGCCGGCGAGGAGGTCCAGTACCGCTACGTGGTCACCAACACCGGCAACGTGACCCTCAACCCCGTGTCGGTAACCGACACCGCCTTCTCCGGCACCGGCACCCCACCGACCATCACCTGCCCGGCCACCTCGCTCGCACCCGACGTCTCGACCACCTGCACGGCCACCTACACCGTCACCCAGGCCGACGCCGACGCCGGCCAGGTCACCAACACCGCCGTCGCGTCCGGCACCCCGCCGAGCGGTCCCGCGATAACCTCGGCGCCGGACCACATCACGCTCACCATCCCGAGGAGCGCCGGGCTGGGCCTGACCAAGACCGCCGGGCAACCGACAGACGCCAACGGCGACGGGCGTATTGATGCCGGCGACACGGTCAGCTATCAGTTGCTGGTCACCAACACCGGCAACGTCACGCTCACCAACGTCGCCATCGACGACCCCACTGTCGGCACCGTCACCTGCCCCACCACAACCATCGTCCCCAACGCCTCGGTGACCTGCACGGCCACGTACACGCTCAAGCAGGAGGACCTTGACGCGGAACGGGTGGACAACATCGCGACCGTCACCGCCGACGCGCCTGAGGGCGTCACCGACCCCCAGCCGGCCACCGACGGCGGTTTCGTACCGCTGACCCCGGCTCCGGCGATCACGATGGTCAAGTCGGTCCAGCCGACCACTGCCGATAAGGCCGGCGACGAGGTCCAGTACAGCTACGTGGTCACCAACACCGGCAACGTGACCCTCAACCCCGTGTCGGTAACCGACACCGCCTTCTCCGGCACCGGCACCCCACCGACCGTCACCTGCCCGGCCACCTCGCTGGCACCCGCCGTCTCGACCACCTGCACGGCCAGCTACACGATCACCCAGGCCGATGTCGACGCCGGCCAGGTCACCAACACCGCCATCGCGTCCGGCGCCCCGCCGACCGGCCCGGCGACGACGTCACTACCCGACAACGCCGCCGTCAGCATCGACAGGAACGCGGCACTGACCCTGACGAAGACGGCGCTCCAGTCGGCCGACGAGAACGCCAGCGGGCGGGTCGACGCCGGCGACACGATCACCTTCAGCTTCCTCGTGACCAACACCGGCAACGTCACCCTCAGCAACGTCACCATCGACGACCTCACCGTCGGTGCGGTGACCTGCCCAACCACACCCATCGCGCCGGACACGTCGCTGACCTGCACCGGCACGTACACCCTCACGCAGGACGACATCAACAACGGCAAGGTCGAGAACACCGCCACCGCCACCGCAACCGCTCCGGAAGGTGCGACCGACCCCGAACCGGATAGCGACTCCGAAACGACGCCGATCACCCAGGCCCCGGCGATCACCCTCGTCAAGTCGGCGAACCGTACGGGCCTGACCGCCGGCGACACCATCACCTTCACCTTCACGGCGCTCAACACCGGCAACGTGACCCTTACGGACGTACGCGTCGACGAGACGGCGTTCCGCGGCGCCGGCACGCCGTCGGCGCTCTCGTGCGACCACGCCGCGCCCGTCACGCTCCAGCCGGCCCAGGCGCTGCTCTGCACGGCCACCTACCGCGTCACGCAGGCGGACGTGGACACCGGTCAGATCGGCAACGAGGCCACCGCCACGGGTACCCCACCCACCGGCGCGGATGTGACCGACAGCGCCGGGGTGGAGATTCCGCAGGCCGCGCGGCCGGCCCTCACGATCCGGAAACGGGCGAGCGTCCAGGACACCGGGATCTGGTACCAGTTCGCCGTCGCCAACACCGGCACCGTCACCCTGACCGGCGTCACGGTGCGCGACTCGCTGCTGGTGGGCGCCGGGATCGCGGTCACCTGCCCGACCGCGCCGCTGCCGCCCGGACAGACCATGACCTGCCGCGCGCAGGCCCCGTACGCGGTCACTGACGCCGACGTGGCCGCCGGGCAGGTGCGCAACACCGCGGTCGCGACCGGGATCGATCCCGGCGGCGACACGGTGACCTCGCCGCCCGCCACGTTGAGCACGCCGGTCGCCGCTGCGCCGCTGCCGGTGACCGGGCAACCGGTCTGGCGGTTCGTGGCAGCGGCGCTGCTGCTGCTCGTCGCCGGGACAATGCTCCTGGCGGCCGCGCACGTGACCCGTCCCCGGCGGGTCTAGACGGCGGCGCGCACGTCCGGCGCGCCGAGGCGCGCGGCGTCGGCGGTGAGGTCGTCGGGCATGCGCTGCGACTCGCGTTCGGCGGCGACGCGGGCCAGGTAGTTGTCGACCTCGCTGGCGCGACGCTGCGCCGACCAGCCCAGCTCCTCGCCGAGGATCGCCGCCACGTCCAGCGCGGAGCGCTCGCCCCGGTGGGTGGTCTCCACGGAGATGCGGGTGCGGCGGGTCAGGGCGTCCTCGACGTGCAGGGCGCCCTCCGCGCGGGCGGCGTAGGCGATCTCGGCGGCCAGGTATTCGGGGGCGCCGGCCAGCGGGCGGGCCAGGTCGGGGCGGGCGTCGATGAGCGCGAGGACCTCCAGCGCCGCCGAGCCGTACCGCTCCAGCAGGTGCTCCAGGACGCCGGTGGAGACGTTGTGGCGGCGGGCCACGTCGGCGCGGTTGGTCCACAGGCGGTGGTACCCGTCGGCGCCGACGAGCGGCAACTGGTCGGTGCGCGACGGGGGCACGCTGCCGCCCAGGCGGCGCGCCGCCCGGTCGACCACGTCGGCGGCCATCACCCGGTACGTCGTCAGCTTGCCGCCGGCCACCAGCATCAGGCCGAGCATCGGCTCGACCACCGCGTGTTCGCGCGACAGCACCGACGACGACTCGTCGCGGCTATGCGGGCGGCGGCCGGGCCGCGCCTCGGCGGCGAGCAGCGGCCGCAGTCCCGCGTACACGCCCTCGATGTCGGCCGGCGTCAACGGCCGGTCCAGCACGGTGTTGACCTGATCCAGCAGGTAGGCGATGTCGTGCTCGTTCGCGGCCGGGTGGGCGCGGTCCAGGGACCAGTCGGTGTCGGTCGTCCCGATGATCCAATGGCCGCCCCACGGGATCACGAACAACACAGACGTGGCGGTACGCAGGATGAGCCCCGATTCGCCCGTGATCGCCGAGCGGGGCACCACCAGGTGCACGCCCTTGGAGGCGCGTACCCGCAGCCCGGCCCGCACCGGCGGCCCGCCCGGGCCGGCCAGCATCTGGGTCAGGTCGTCGCTCCACACGCCCGTCGCGGCGATCACCGTCCGGGCCGCGACGTCGAACTCCACATCGGACTCCCGGTCGCGTACCCGCACGCCGGTGACCTCGCGGGCGTCGCGCAGCAGGCGTACCACCTGGGTGCTGGTGAGCACCGCCGCGCCGAGGCTCGCGGCCGTCCGGGCCAGCGTGGTGACCAACCGGGCGTCGTCGACCTGGGCGTCGTAGTAGCGGATGGCGCCGCCGACGGCGTCGGTGCGCAGCGACGGGAAGATCCGTTGGACGGCGCCGGCACTGAGGTGGCGGTGCAGCGGCATGCCGCGGCGGCCCAGTCGGGCGAGTCCCGCGAACGCGTCGTAGAGGGCCACACCGGCGCCGTAGTAGCCGCGCAGGGCGGCGCGGCGCAGCTTGCCGGCCGGCAGCGGCACCAGGAACGGCATGGGACGCACCAGGTGCGGGGCCAGCCGCGTGGTGAGCAGGCCGCGTTCGCGCAGCGCCTCATGGACGAGCCCGAACTCGAACTGTTCCAGGTAGCGCAACCCGCCGTGGACCAGCTTGCTGGACCGCGACGACGTGCCGGCCGCCAGGTCGGCGGCCTCGACCAGGGCGACGGTCAACCCCCGGGACGCGGCGTCGAGCGCCGCCCCCGCCCCGACCACGCCGCCGCCGATGACGAGCACGTCGAAGCGCTCGTTACGCAGCCGCGCCAGGTCGGCCTCGCGGCGGCTGGGGGACAGTCGCGCCGCGGTGAACCGCGACACCGCCGGATCACGCACCCTCCCACATTAGCGGGCCACCGATCGACGGCACGTAGGTACGACGTACCGTGCCCGTATGCAGCCGTACGGATCTCCCGAGCCCGAGGAGCCGCTCAAGCAGCCGGGCATCGCCTGGGAAAACGTCATCTTCGCCGTGCTCACCGTGCTGGTGGGCGCCTGGGTGGTCGGCTCGGTCGCCACGCTGCAGGGCATCATGTGGATCTTCGAGCAGGCGATCATCGGTACCCTCGACCGGCCCATGCCATCAGGCTCGCGGTCGATCGTCGGGCTCGTGGTCATCCTGCTGGTGGCGCTGCCGTCCGCCTTCGTGGGCCTGCTCGCCAGCCGGTTCGCACCGGACACGATCGGCGTACGGGCGGCGACGCGCGCGTGGACGCTCGCGGCGGTCTTCGGCGGCCTGCTCGGCTGGGTGCGCTCGGTCCCCATCGAGCACAACGAGCTGTACCTGCTGCTCCTGGCGCTCGTCGCGGCCGGCCTGGCCCTATGGCAGCGCGGCTGGCGACGGCTGCGCGCCTGGCAGAAGGTCCGCCGCGAAGGCCCACCCCTCGATGCCGAGGAGGCGCCAGCCGATGTGGCGCCCGTCCGGGTGGGACCGAGCCGGCTGGCCGGCGCCCTGGCCGGGGTGATCGTGCTGCTGCCCTGGCTCGTCCTCGGCTCGCTGGGCGGGCTGACCGAGACCATCCTCGCGGCCGCGGCGGCCGCCGCCGTGGGCTGGCTCATCACCGGCGTGCTCGACGAACGGTTCTTCGCCGCCTTCGCGGCCAGCCGGGCCCGCGCCGTCGGCCTGGGCGGCCTCACCGCCGGGGTGGCCCTCGTGCCGTACGCGAGTGGCATCGGCGGCAGCGGCGTCCAGCTTGCCGAAATGCTCGCGCTGCCGCCGCTCGGGTTCGCCGTCGCCGCGCTGGTCGTGCGCGCC
>JAEZGP010000620.1 GCA_023437285.1 Actinomycetes bacterium
GCCGAACACCGACGCGCGGGCCCCCGCCTGCGACAGTCCCATCCCGGGCGGCAGCAGGCGGGGCACGGCGGCGCTGCGCGCCACGCCGTAGGCCCGCGACAGCACCAGGACCCCGAAGGCCGCCGGGTAGAGCCAGAACCCGACCAGGTTGGCCGAGATGACCCACGCGAGGACGCCGCGACCGAGCATCGTCGTGGCCAGGGCATAGCGCCGGCCGTGGCGGAACCGGTCCAGCAGCGGCCCGACCAGCGGCGCCAGCAGGGCGAACGGGACCATCGTCACCAGCAGGTAGAGCGCGACCCGGCTGCGGGCCGCGTCCGTGGGCACGCCGAAGAAGATGGTGCTCGCCAGGCCGATCATGATCAGCGTGTCGCCCGCGCACGAGGCCGCGTGCAGGTCGAGCAGCCGCATCATGCCGAGGTTGCCGTCGCCGCCCAAATTGCGGGCGGTGCGCACGTTGCGGGCCACCCAACGCCCGGTGCGAGCCCCACCGGTCGCCGTGACGCGCACGCCCCGCGCGGCGGCGCGGGTGCCGCGTGCGGTGGCGCCGACCGCACGGCCAACGGATCGCAGCAGCGGCATGTCCCCATCCTTACTCATCCGGGCCACGGATGCGCTACCCACCCGGAGCGCGTGCATTGGCGGGTACTCGCCCGTGGCGCCCCGCACCACGGGTCCGGCGGCCGGACGACTACATTGGGCACCGTGACGACGACCAGCGCGGACCCGCAGCCCACCCGGGGCCGGGCCGAACCTCGCGCCAAGCTCGACGCGGCCTGCGCGGCGGCGGTCGACCTGGCGAGGTCGGCCCTGGACGCGGACACGGCCGGGGAGCACCTGGAGGCCGTGGCCGAGGGCGAGCGGGTCGTCACCCACTACTTCGCGTGCACGCTGGGCGGCTACAAGGGCTGGCGGTGGGCGGTCACCGTGACCCGCGTCGCGCGCAGCAAGCACATCACGATCTCCGAGACCGCGCTGCTGCCGGGCCCCGGCGCGCTGCTCGCCCCCGGCTGGGTGCCGTGGCAGGAGCGGCTGCAACCCGGCGACCTGGGCGTCGGCGACCTGATGCCCACTACCGAGGACGACGAGCGCCTGGCACCGGGATACGTGCTCTCCGACGACCCGGCCGTGGAGGAGGTCAGCTGGGACCTCGGCCTGGGCCGCGCGCGCGTCATGTCGCGGTACGGCCGGGAGGACACGGCGCAGCGCTGGTACGACGGTGACCACGGCCCGCAGGCGCCCATCTCGACGGCCGCGCCGCGCGACGCCCGGTGCGGTACGTGCGGGTTCTACCTGCCGCTGGCCGGGTCGCTGCGGGCGGCGTTCGGGGCGTGCGGCAACCTGTTCGCCCCCGACGACGGTCGGGTGGTGAGCGCCGACCACGGCTGTGGCGCGCACTCGGAGGTGCTGCTGGAGTCGGCCGCGCCGGTCGAGGAGCTGCCCACGGTGTTCGACGACAGCGAGGTCGAGTCGGTGGCGGTCAGCCGCGCGGCCGGCTCCGTCGACCCGCAGACGCCCGCGGAGCCGTACGGCCACGGCTGAGCAGCGCCGCTGAGCGTCAGGCCTGTAGCCGCCGGCGCCGGTGGGCGTCGTGGCGGAGCATGACGAACAGGCCGGGGAAGCCCCAGAGGAATCCGGCCACGCAGATCCACAGCCATTCGTCGCGGCCGCCGAAGGCCCACAGGACGACGAAGGCGACCACCCACGCGACGATGCCCGCCACGGCGAACGGGACCATCGGGGGGTCGAGGGGTTTGACCTCGGGTGGGCCGCCTTCTGTCACGGCCGACAGGGTACCGCGCCAAGGTCAGCCGTGGTGATGGTGCTGGTGCATGACGGCGTGGCCGAGGCCTCGGCCGATGAGCCACCGGTTCACGGGCACGGTGAGCAGGAACGCCGCGAACAGTGAGAACGCCAGGCTGCCCCAGAACAGGACGCTGCCCAGGCCGGCCTCCATGGCGCCGGGGATGACCAGCATGACCGCGTTGTCGATCAGTTCCATGACGGCGATGGAGACGGTGTCGGCCGCCAGGGCCACCTTGATCGCGGCGCCGACGCGCAGGCCGCTGCGGAGCACCTTGCGCAGCGTCAGGGCGTACCCGAAGAAGAACGCCAGGGTGACCGACAGGACGACGGTGGCGGCGTTGGACCAGCCGGCCGTGGTGCCGATCGCCATGCCGAGGACCTCGCCGATGGCGCAGCCGGTGAGGCAGTGTCGGGTGGCGTCGGCGGCCATGCGCCAGCTCACGGGAGTACTCATAGGGCTTTTATATACCCCCCCGGGGTATAGCGCCAGAGATGGGGATCACACGATATTCGAATGTCGTTAGCTAGGCTTATTAGTTAAGCTAACGACCGTGATGGCACCTTCCTCCCGGCCCACCTCGACCACGCACCTGGCCATCGAGCTGCGCGACGCGATCACCCGGCTCAACCGGCGGCTCCGCCAGACCCGGCCGCTGGGTGAGGTCACCGTCGCCCAGATCTCCGCGCTGCTCAGCCTCGACGCGGCCGGCGCGCTGACCCCGCGCGAACTCGCCGAGACCGAGCGGGTCCAGCC
>JAEZGP010000624.1 GCA_023437285.1 Actinomycetes bacterium
CTGGCCGACCTGCGGCACGAGACGGTCGGGCTCGTGGAGACGAAGACCGCGACGACGAGTCCGGACCTGTGGCCGGCCGAGGTGCGGCCACAGGCGTTTGTGGAGACCAACAACGTCGACGAGTGGCTCACCCTCATCGCGGCGGGTGGGGCGGTGGGGGTGACACCGGCCGGGACGGCGCACACGCACACCCACCCGGGGGTACGGTTCGTTCCACTGACCGGCGTGGCACCCGTACCGGTGTATTTGGTGTGGCCGCGACGGCTGTCACACCGGCGTACGCCTGATCTGATTGACCTGGCCAGACGCGTGGTCGCCGCCGGACCGCGGTGAGCACGACCACGCCCATTTTGTCGCCTTCGGCGCAGACCGCGTGGCGCGGCGCGGGAACCATGGAGACATGGCCTCCGATGTCGACCCCGATGTGCTGTACCGCTCCGTGATCTTCGCGGTGGCGCTCGTCGCGCTGCTCGTGGGCCACCAACTGGGCGACCACGTGTTCCAGACCGACCGGCAGGCGCTGAACAAGGCGTCGGCCGGTCGGGCCGGCGCCGCCGCCCTGGCGCGGCACCTGCTGGGCTACCACCTGACCGCGGCCGTGGTGCTCGTCGGGACGGCGGCCGTGCTCGGGCTGCCGCTCAGCGTCGCGGGCGTGACGGCCGGGCTGGCGTTCTCCGTCGCCACGCACGGCTTCCTGGACCGGCGCTGGCCGGTGCGGGCGTTGCTGCGCGCCACGGGCTCGGCGGGCTTCGCCGAGGTGACCACGCCGGTGTGCGGCATGTACGTCGCCGACCAGGCCCTGCACCAGGGCGCGCTGCTCGTGTCGGCGCTTCTCGTCGCGGGACTCAGCTGATTTGTCCCCGGTAGGCAAAAAACGGTCCTCACAGTCCGCACTCAGATGATCGCGGGCCATTGATTGTTCCGGCGCCCTTCGTCAGACTCTGCAACTGAGTTTGGCCTTCCCATGCCGGTGAGAGCCGGCAACTCTTCCCCACCTGGAGGGCGCATGCAGGTGCCTGCACCTTTTGACTACGCGAAGGCGACCACGGTCGACCACGCGTTAACGCTGCTCGCCGAGCACGGACCCGAGGCCAGGGTCGTCGCCGGCGGGCACAGCCTGATCCCCATGATGAAGCTCCGCCTGGCCCGCCCGGACGCGCTCATCGACATCAACGGGCTCACCGACCTGGCGTATCTGCGCGTGGAGGGCGACGAGCTCGCCGTCGGCGCGTTGACCCGTCATGTCGACGTGCTCTCCTCGCCGGTCGTCGGCGAACACTTCGCCGTCCTGCACGAGGCCGAGCGCGTCATCGCCGACCCGATCGTGCGCAACTGGGGCACCGTCGGCGGCTCGCTGTGCCAGGCCGACCCGGCCGAGGACCTGCCGGCCGCCCTGGTGGCCCTCAACGCCACGGCCGTGATCCGCAACCGCGAGGGTACGCGTACGGTGCCGGTCCGCGAACTGCACGTCGGTCCCTACGAGACCGTCGTCGAGCCCGGTGAGCTGCTCACCGAGGTGCGCATCCCGATCCGCCCCGGCGGCTCGTCGGCGTACGAGAAGGTGGAGCGCCGCGCCGGCGACTGGGGCGCGGCGGCGGCCGCTGCCGCGGTGTGGCTGCCCAGCGGCGTGGCCGGGTACTCGATCGACGACGTCGGCCTGGGCCTGACCGCGGTCGGCGCGGAGCACTACATCGTGCCGGAGGCCGAGGAGTTCCTGCGCGGCAAGCTCGCCACGGAGGAGAACTTCGCCGAGGCCGGCGAGATCGCCGCGCGCACCTGCAACCCGGCCGCCGACCAGCGTGGACCGGTTGACTACAAGCGACACCTGGCCAAGGAGCTGACCGTGCGCGCGCTGCGCCGCGCGGCCTCGCGCGCCAGGGTCGAGGAGGCCTGATGCAGATCACCGTACGTGTCAACGGCGACGAGTACACCCGCGACGTCGAGCCGCGGCTGCTGCTGGTCCACTTCCTGCGCGACGAGCTGGGCCTGACCGGCACCCACTGGGGCTGCGACACCTCCAACTGCGGGGTCTGTACGGTCCAGGTGGACGGCACGCCCGTGAAGTCGTGCACGACCCTTGCGGTCATGGTCGACGGCCGTGAGGTCACCACCGTCGAGGGCCTGGAGCAGGACGGTCAGCTCGACCCGATCCAGCAGGGCTTCATCAACTGCCACGGCCTGCAGTGCGGCTTCTGCACCCCGGGCATGTTGATGACCACGAAGGCGCTGCTCAAGCAGAACCCGGACCCGACCGACGCGGAGATCCGCGAGGCGATCTCGGGCAACCTGTGCCGCTGCACCGGCTATGAGAACATCGTGCGCTCGGTGCGTTGGGCCGCCGAGCAGACCGCCGAGCAGCAGGAGGTTAAGGCATGAGCGAGCGTCAGCGAGCGAATCATCAGCTCAGTGGTCAGTCATGGCGGCGCCGGAGCGAAGCGGAGGTGACGGCATGACCGCTCCGGTGGATGAGGACGTCAAGGTCGGCTTCGGGCGAATGCGGCGCGTCGAGGACGCGCGGTTCATCCGCGGCCGGGGCAACTACGTCGACGACGTGCAGCTGCCCGGCATGCTGCACCTGGCGATCCTGCGCAGCCCGTACGCGCACGCGAGGATCGTGTCGATCGACACGAGCGCCGCCGAAGCGCACCCGAAGGTGAAGGCCGTCGTCACCGGCGCCACGCTCGACTCGCTCGGCCTGGCGTGGATGCCGACCATCTCCTACGACACGCAGGCGGTCCTCGCCACCGACAAGGTGCGCTTCCAGGGCCAGGAGGTCGCGTTCGTCGTCGCCGAGGACCGGTACTCCGCCCGCGACGCCCTCGAGCTGATCGAGGTGGAGTACGAGCCGCTGCCCGTCGTCGCCGACGCGAAGACGGCGCTGGACCCCGCCGCCGCGGTCATCCGCGACGACAAGGAGGGCAAGACCGACAACCACATCTACGACTGGCAGGCCGGCGACAAGGACAAGACCGACGCCGCGTTCGCCGCCGCCGATGTGGTCGTCACCGAGGAGGTCCTCTACCCGCGGGTGCACCCGGCGCCGCTGGAGACCTGCGGCTCGGTCGCGCACCTGGACAAGGTCACCGGCAAGCTCACCGTGTGGACCACCACGCAGGCCCCGCACGCCCACCGCACCCTGTACGCGATCGTCGCCGGGCTGCCCGAGCAGAAGATCCGCATCATCTCGCCGGACATCGGCGGCGGCTTCGGCGGCAAGGTCGGCATCTACCCCGGGTACGTGCTCGCCGTCGTGGGCACGATCGTCACCGGCAAGCCGGTGAAGTGGATGGAGGACCGTTCCGAGAACCTCGTGAGTACGGCCTTCGCCCGCGACTACCACATGACCGGGGAGATCGCCGCCACCTCCGACGGCAAGATCCTGGGCATGAAGGTGAACGTGCTGGCCGACCACGGCGCGTTCAACGCGGTGGCGCAGCCGACGAAGTACCCGGCCGGCTTCTTCCACATCTTCACCGGTTCCTACGACTACGGCGCCGCGTGGTGCAACGTGACGGCCGTGTACACGAACAAGGCGCCCGGCGGCGTGGCGTACGCGTGTTCGTTCCGCATCACCGAGGCCGTGTACCTGGTGGAGCGTATGATCGACGCGCTCGCCGCGAAGCTGGACATGGACCCGGCCGAGCTGCGGTTGCGCAACTTCATCCAGCCCGATCAGTTCCCGTACACGACGCCGACGGGCTGGACGTACGACTCGGGCAACTACCCGCTGGCGATGCGCAAGGCGATGGAGATCGCCGGGTACGAGAAGTTGCGCGAGGAGCAGCGCGCCCAGCGGGAGCGGTGGGCGGCCGGCGACCGCAGCGGCACCCTGACCGGTGTCGGCATCAGCTTCTTCACCGAGGGTGTCGGCGCGGGTCCGCGCAAGCACATGGACATCCTCGGCCTGGGCATGGCCGACGGCGCCGAACTGCGGGTGCACCCCACCGGCAAGGCGGTGCTGCGGCTGAGCTGCCAGAGCCAGGGGCAGGGCCACGAGACGACGTTCGCGCAGATCGTCTCGCACGAGCTGGGCATCCCGACCCTCGACATCGAGGTCGTGCACGGCGACACCGACCAGACCCCGTTCGGGTTGGGCACCTACGGTTCGCGGTCCACGCCGGTCTCGGGCGGGGCGACGGCCGTGGTGGCCCGCAAGGTCCGCGACCGGGCCAAGCTGGTCGCGGCGGCGATGCTCGAGGTCAGCCACGAGGACCTGGAGTGGGAGCAGGGCCGCTGGTTCGTCAAGGGCGACCCGGAGCAGGGCAAGACGATCGTCGAGATCGCCATGGCCGCGCACGGGGCGTTGGAGCTGCCCGAGGGCGTGGAGGGTCACCTCGACGCGACGTGCGTGTACAACCCGCCGGACCTGACGTACCCGTTCGGGGCGTACATCGCGGTCGTTGACGTCGACCCGGGTACGGGTGTGGTGAAGGTGCGCCGGTTCATCGCGGTCGACGACTGCGGCACCCGGATCAACCCGATGATCGTTGAGGGGCAGATCCACGGCGGCCTGGCCGACGGCGTCGGCATGGCGCTCATGCAGGTCATGGCGTTCGACCCGGACGGCAACCACCTGGGTTCGTCCTTCATGGACTACCTGCTGCCGACGTCGCTGGAGTGCCCGTCGTGGGAGCTCGGCGAGACGGTGACGCCGTCGCCGCACCACCCGATCGGCGCCAAGGGTGTCGGGGAGTCGGCCACGGTCGGGTCGCCGGCGGCGATCGTCAACGCGGTGCTCGACGCCCTCAAGCCCTGGAACGTGACGCACGCCGACATGCCGCTCACCCCGGCCAACGTGTGGTCGCTGACGCAGGGTCGTCCGCTGCGTACGGACCTGGCCCTGTAGCCCGATGAACCAGACCGACGTGTTGGCGAGGGCGGATCGGCTGCGCAGCCAGCGTACGCCGTTCGTCCTCGCCACCGTCGTCCGCGCGCGGCGTCCGACCAGCGCCAAGGCGGGCGACCGGGCCATCGTGCTGACCGACGGGTCCATCGAGGGTTTCGTCGGCGGTGTCTGCGCGGAGACGACCGTGCGGGCACAGGGGTTGGCGCTGCTCGGCTCGGGCGAGTCGACGCTGCTGCGCATCACCCCGACCGACGGGGCGGTGGAGACGGCGACGACCGACGAGGACGGCCTGGTCGTCGTGGCCAACCCGTGCCTGTCCGGCGGGACGCTCGACATCTTCCTCGAACCCGTACTGCCCGCCGCGCTGCTGCACGTGCACGGGGACGCGCCGATCGCCGCCGCGTTGGCCGACCTGGCCCGGGCCGCCGGCTACGAGGTCGCCACGGACGGCGAGGTCGCCGACGACACGGCCGGAGTGGTCGTCGCCGCGCACGGCCGCGACGAGGAGCGGGTGCTGGTCGCGGCGCTGTCGGCGGGCGTACCGTACGTTGCCCTGGTGGCCAGCCCCAAGCGCGGCCGCGCGGTGGTCGCCGACCTGCCCGTACCGGCGGCGCAGCGTGCCCGCGTGAAGACCCCCGCGGGGCTGGATCTGGGCGCCCGTACGCCCATGGAGGTTGCCGTGACGATCCTGGCGGAGCTGGTCGCGGCCCGGGCCGGCCGCCTGCCCGCGTTGACGACCGTGCCCTCCGGCGGCGGCCTGCTGCTGCCCACGGTCGCCCCGGTGGAGGCGATCGACCCGATCTGTCACATGACGGTGCCGGCCGTGCCGGCCAGCCTGCACACCGAGCACGACGGGCAGACGTACTACTTCTGCGCGCCGGGCTGCAAGAAGCGCTTCGAGGCCGACCCGGGGCGGTACCTGGGGTGAACGTCGCCGACCTGCGCGCCGGGCTCGCCGAGGCGGGATACCTGGCCGACGACACCCTGGCCACCGCGTTGCTGCTGGCCGTGGAGATGAAACAGCCGCTGCTGCTGGAGGGTGAGCCGGGCGTCGGCAAGACCGCCGCCGCGAAGGCCCTGGCCTCGGCGCTGAACACGCGGCTGATCCGGCTGCAGTGCTATGAGGGCCTGACGTCGGCCGAGGCCCTGTACGAGTGGAACTATCCCCGCCAGCTGTTGGCGATCCGGCTGGCCGAGGCGCGCGGGAACACCCTCGCCGAGGCCGACCTGTTCGGCCCGGACTACCTGCTGGCCCGGCCGTTGCTCGCCGCCGTGCAGCATCCGGGACCGGCCCCGGCGGTGCTGCTCATCGACGAGGTCGACCGCGCCGACGACGAGTTCGAGGCGTACCTGTTCGAGCTGCTCGCCGAGGGTTCGGTGACGATCCCGGAGCTGGGTACCCGGCATGCGGTCGTGCCGCCGGTGGCGATCCTGACGTCCAACCGCACCCGTGACCTGCACGACGCGCTCAAGCGCCGCTGCCTGTACCACTGGATCGGCTACCCGGACGCCGATCGGGTGGCCGAGATCGTGCGCCGGCGGGTGCCGGGCGTGGGTGACTACCTGGCGCGCCGGGTGGCCGTCGGGGTGTCGCGGCTGCGCGCGCTGGACCTGACCAAGCCGCCCGGGGTGGCGGAGGCGATCAGCTGGGCGGGGGCGCTGGAGGTGCTCGGCATCACCGAGCTGTCCGCCGAAACGCTCGCCCCGACGTTGGGGGCGGTGCTCAAGTACGACGAGGACCGCGCGGTCGCGGTGAGCGCGGGCCTCGGCTCGATCCTGGCCGAATGACGCCCGACCTGGCCGCCGTCGCGGCGCGGCTGGGCGAGCTGGCCCGCGAGGCGGGCCTGGCGGTCGGGCCGGACCGTACGGCCCGGTTCGCGGCGGCCGTGACGCTCACGGATCCGCGCACGACCCGGCAGCTGCGCGATGTCGCCCTGGCCACGCTCGTCGCGGACCCGGCCGACATCGCCCGGCTGGACCGCGTTCTGGCGCTGGTGTTCGGC
>JAEZGP010000644.1 GCA_023437285.1 Actinomycetes bacterium
GGTCAGGCCGGCGCGTGCGAGCGGGCCGCCGCGATCGTGGCCGCCAACGACGCGGCGCTCGTGGCCTGCGTCCTGGACGGCCTCGACGTGATCGTCACGGCCGGGGTCGCCGTGCGGCTGTCGGGAGGGCCAAGCGTCGCGGCCCGGGCGTCCGCTCGCGCCGGGCCGGTGGAGCGGGCCGAACCGTCAGCGGCCGGCGTCGCGCAGCGCGGCGAGGACCACGTCGAGGACGGCGACCGCGCCGGTCTTGTCGAGGGGATCGTTGCCGTTGCCGCACTTCGGCGAGTGCACGCACGACGGGCAGCCCTTCTCGCACAGGCACTCCGCGATCGCCGTACGGGTCGCGGTCAGCCAGTCGGTCGCCGCGCGGTACGCGCGCTCCGCGAACCCCGCGCCGCCCTGGTGGCCGTCGTAGACGAACACCGTCGGTACGCCCGTGTCGGGGTGCGCCGCGGTCGACAGGCCGCCGATGTCCCACCGGTCGCACGTCGCCACGAGCGGCAGCAGGCCGATCGCCGCGTGTTCGGCCGCGTGCAGGGCGCCGGGCACGTCGCACTCCACGTCGTCCGGCAGCGCCGACGGCGCGATCGTCCACCAGACGGCGACCGTACGCAGCTCGCGGGCCGGCAGGTCCAGCGGCCGGGTGTCGATGACCTCCCGGGTGGTCAGCCGGCGGCGCTGGTACCCGACGACCTGGTTGGTCACCTCGACCTCGCCGAGGAACAGCCCGACCGGGCCGGCGTCCACATAGGACGTCACCGACACGACGTTCAGGTTCGTGACGTCGCGCGGGTGGGTCGTCCAGTCCGGCTCCTCGGCGTGCACCAGCGCCACACCGTCGTCCAGGTCCAGCTCGTCCACCACGTACGAGGTGCCCTGATGCAGGTGCACCGCCCCCTGGTGGACCTGCACGTGGGCGGCGGCCGGGTCGACCGTGCCCAGCAGGCGGCCGGTGGCCGACTCGACGATCGAGACCTCCACGCCACCGCCGCCGCGCAGGTCGACGTCCGGGCGGCCCGTGCCGGTCCAATACCAGCCCGTCGGGCGGCGACGCAGCGCCCCGGCCGCGACCAGCGCGTCCAGTACCCCCTCCGTCTGGTCGCCGAACAGGGCCAGGTCGTCGCGGGTCAGGGGCAGCTCGGCGGCCGCGCAGCACAGGTGCGGACCCAGCACGTACGGGTTGCCCGGGTCGAGCACCGTCGCCTCCACCGGGCGGCCGAACAGGGCCTGCGGATGATGCACCAGGTAGGTGTCCAGCGGGTCGTCGCGGGCCCCCCACACCCCCACCCCCACCCCCCCCCCCCCGCCCCGCCTGCTGCCACAGCGACGCGAGCGTGCCCGGATACCCGGCCAGCAGCACGGCGTCCAGGCCCGCCACGTCGATGCCCAGCTCCAGGGCGTTCGTGGCGGCCAGCCCCAGCAGCTCGCCCGAGACCAGGGCCCGCTCCAGGGCGCGACGCTCGTCGCGCAGATAACCACCCCGGTAAGCGGCGACCCGCTCCGCCAGCTCGGGCACCGCGTGCCCCAGGCCCCGCCGGGCCACCGACGCGACCACCTCCGCGCCCCGCCGGGAGCGTACGAACGCCAGCGTGCGTACCCCGTGCGACACCGCGTCGGCGAGCAGGTCGGCCGTCTCCATCAGCGCCGAGCGGCGCACCGGCGCGGCGTCGGCCACCCCCTCGGCGTCCAAGCCTGGCAGCGGCGGCGGCTCCCACAGCGCGAACGTCACGCCCGCGCGCGGCGACCCGTCCTCCGTGACCGCCTCGACCGGCAGGCCGGTCAGTCGCCCCGCCGTCGTCGCCGGGTCGCCGGCCGTCGCCGAGGCCAGGATGAACGTCGGCGCCGACCCGTACCGGGCACAGATGCGGCGCAGCCGCAGCAGCACGTGCGCCACGTGCGAGCCGAACACGCCCCGGTACGCGTGACACTCGTCGATCACCACGTACCGCAGCCGGCGCAGGAACGTCGCCCACGCGTCGTGCCGGGGCAGGATGCCCCGGTGCAGCATGTCCGGGTTGGTCAGCACCAGCCGGGCGTACTGGCGGATCCAGTCGCGCTCCGCCGTCGGGGTGTCCCCGTCGTACCCGGACGGGCGTACCGTCTCATCGGCCACGGCCACGACGGCGCGCAACTGATCGGCGGCGAGCGCCTTCGTCGGCGACAGATAGATCGCGGTGGCCTTCGGCTCCGTCGCAAGTCGCGCAAGAACGGGCATCTGGTACGCCAGGGACTTGCCGGACGCCGTCCCGGTCGCCACGACGACGTGCCCGCCCCGCCAAGCGATCTCCGCGGCCTGCGCCTGATGACGCCACGGAGCCACCACGCCACGCTCCGCCAACCGCTCCCGCAGGGCCTGCGGCACCCACTCCGGCCAGGGCACGCCCACCCCCGCCCGGGCCGGCAGCCGCTCCACGTGAGTCACGCAACCCGCACCCGTGGCGGCCCGGCCGCTGACCATCCGGTGCAGCAGTTCGGCGGGATCGGGCACGACAACGGTCACCGCTGCACTCTCGCACCCTCGTCGTGGCGCGCGTCGCGCGGCACCGGCTCAGATGGCAAGATGCCTCCCGGAGGCAATGCCGTCACTGCCATGGTGGAAGCGGGGCCGCCCGAGCGGAGGAGAGCTCATGGAGCTGTCGATGACGGCGCGCGCCGACAGTGGGTACACGGTGCTCGAGGTCGGCGGCGAGATCGACGTCTACACGGCCCCCCAGTTGCGCGAGGAGCTGTACCGCCTGATCGGCGAGGGCGCCACCGACATCGTCGTGGACCTCAGCCGGGTCGACTTCATCGACTCGTCCGGCCTCGGCGTCCTGGCTGGCGTGCTGCGCCGGCTGCGCGGCATCGACGGCAACCTGCGGCTCGTCTACTCCCACGAGCGACTACTGAAGATCTTCCGGATCACCGGCCTCGACTCGGTATTCGACATCTACGACACGGTCGACGCCGCCACGGACGCCGGCCCGAGCCGGTGACGCGCGGCGGGCGCTGAGCGCATGGCACACATTCATCTCACCTTCTCGCCGGACCCGGCGTACATGCGTACGGTGCGCCTCGTCGTCGCCGCCGTCGCCCGTCGCGCCGGCATGACCGCCGAGACGGTCGAGGAGATCCGGCTCGCCACCGCCGAGGCGTGCGCGCGGGCCGTCGCGCGCCACCGCGCCTACCGGATCCGCACGCCCATCGAGGTGTCCATGACCGACGGCGACCGGTTCACCGTCCGGGTCACCGACCACGGCCCGCCGGAACCCGGCATCGGCGCTCGCTACTCGCGGGGCGCCGGCGTCGTCGTCGATGATCTTGCCGACGACGACATCCCCGACGACGAGGTCACCGCCGACATGTCATTCGTGCTGCTCAAGGGGCTCGTAGCGGACTTGAAGATCGCTCACAGCTCGGCGTCGGCGGGCACCGAGGTCTACATGTCCTGGCCGTTCACCCGCGGCGTGCGGTAGCACAGCGACACAGATCACCGCGACACAGTGGGCGGCGGGTGTGACCACAGTTACTCCGGGCCGCTAGAGTACGGCCGTCATTCACACTGCGCTGGTCGGCCGGCCGACCAGCACGCGACCCGCGCCAGCCGCGGGCAGTGAGCACGTGTCGGTACAGGAGGACAACGGATGTCCGAGCTGACCCTCGAGGGGTCGAACCTCACCTACGTCGTCATAGCGGCGGTCATCGCGCTCGTGGCCCTGGGCTTCGCCGGGGCGCTCGTCAAGGCGGTGCTCAGCACCGGTACGGGCACCAAGAATATGCAGGAGATCGCCGCTGCCGTGCAGGAGGGCGCGTCAGCGTACCTGATCCGGCAGTTCAAGACGCTGGCGATCTTCGTCGTGATCGCCGTCGTGCTGCTGTTCCTGCTCCCGGTGCACGATCTTGAAGGCAGCGAGACCGCGGTAAAGATCGGCCGGTCGCTCTTCTTCATCGTGGGCGCGGGCTTCTCCGCCTTCATCGGCGGCGCCGGCATGGCGCTGGCCACGCGCGCCAACCTGCGCGTCGCCGCGGCCGCCCGCGAGGACGGCGGCCGCGAGAAGGCCATGCAGATCGCCTTCCGCACCGGCGGCGTGGTCGGCTTCCTCACCGTCGGCCTCGGCCTGTTCGGCGCCGCGCTCGTCGTGCTCGTCTACAAGGGCGACGCGCCGACCGTCCTGGAGGGCTTTGGCTTCGGCGCCGCGCTGCTCGCCATGTTCATGCGGGTCGGCGGCGGCATCTTCACCAAGGCCGCCGACGTCGGCGCCGACCTGGTCGGCAAGGTCGAGCAGAACATCCCCGAGGACGACCCGCGCAACGCCGCGACGATCGCCGACAACGTCGGCGACAACGTGGGTGACTGCGCCGGCATGGCCGCGGACCTCTTCGAGTCGTACGCGGTGACGCTCGTGGCCGCGCTCATCCTCGGCAAGGCCACCTTCGGGGCCGACGGCCTGGTCTTCCCCCTGATCGTGCCGACCATCGGCGTACTGACCGCCATCATCGGCGTGTTCATCACCCGGCTGCGGCCCTCCGACCGCAACGGCCTCGTGGCGATCAACCGGGCGTTCTACCTGTCGGCGGCGATCTCCGCCGTCCTGGTCGCCGCCGCCGCGCTGCTGTACCTGCCCAAGGAGTGGCCCGCCGACTGGCTGCAGCGCCTCGGCGCCACCGACCTGCCGGTCGGCCCGCAGTGGGTCGCGATCATCGCGGTCGTCATCGGTATCGTGCTCGCCGCCGCCATCCAGGCGCTCACCGGCTACTTCACCGAGACCGAGAAGCGTCCCGTGCAGGACATCGGCAAGACGTCGCTGACCGGCCCGGCCACCGTCGTGCTCGCCGGCATCAGCGTCGGCCTCGAGTCGGCGGTGTACTCGGCGCTCGTCATCGGCGCCGGCGTGTTCGGCGCGTACCTGCTCGGCGGCGGCTCGATCCTGCTGTCGCTGTTCGCGGTGGCGCTCGCCGGCACCGGCCTGCTCACCACGGTCGGCGTCATCGTCGCCATGGACACCTTCGGCCCGATCAGCGACAACGCGCAGGGCATCGCCGAGATGTCCGGCGACATCGACGAGCGCGGCGCGCGTACGCTCACCGAGCTCGACGCGGTCGGCAACACCACGAAGGCGATCACCAAGGGCATCGCCATCGCCACGGCGGTGCTCGCCGCCACGGCGCTGTTCGGTTCGTACACGTCGAGCCTGACCACGTCGCTCGCCGACGCGGGCGAGACGAACATCGGCGCGTACGTGTCGGACCTGCTCAACGTCGCCAACCCGCGCAACCTCGTGGGTCTGCTCCTCGGTGCCGCCGTCGTGTTCCTCTTCTCGGGTCTGGCGATCAACGCCGTGTCCCGGTCGGCGGGTGCGGTCGTCTTCGAGGTCCGTCGCCAGTTCCGCGAGTTCCCCGGCATCATGGACCGCACCCAGCGGCCCGAGTACGGCAAGGTCGTCGACATCTGCACCCGCGACGCCCAGCGCGAGCTGATCACGCCCGGCCTGCTGGCCGTGCTCGCCCCCGTGGCGGTCGGCTTCGGCCTCGGCGCCGGCGCCCTGGCCAGCTACCTGGCCGGCGCGATCGGCGCCGGTACGCTCATGGCGGTGTTCCTGGCCAACTCCGGTGGCGCCTGGGACAACGCGAAGAAGCTGGTCGAGGACGGCTCCTACGGCGGCAAGGGCTCCGCGTCGCACGCCGCGACGGTCATCGGCGACACGGTCGGCGACCCGTTCAAGGACACCGCCGGCCCGGCCATCAACCCGCTGATCAAGGTGATGAACCTCGTCTCGCTGCTCATCGCGCCAGCCGTGGTGATGTGGAGCGTCGGCGACGACGCGAACACCGGCCTGCGGATCGGCATCGCCGTCGTCGCGGTCGCGATCATCGCGGCGGCCGTGGTCGTCAGCAAGCGCCGCCCGATCGCCATGGCGGAAGGTGATGACCAGGGAAAAGCGCCGTCTGACCAGGACGACGACCTCGAGCCGGTCAAGGCCTAACAGTTCCCACAGGTAAACAA
>JAEZGP010000649.1 GCA_023437285.1 Actinomycetes bacterium
CCACTACGTGGCGTTCCAGCGCGGCCCGGTCCAGCCGCAGCGGCGGGGTCAGCGCCGCCGGCGCCGCGTCGGCGGTCCGCCCGCCGGTGCCGCAGACGATGAGGGTGGCCTCCGCCAGGCCGTAGCAGGACAGGAAGGCGTCGGCCCGGAAACCGGCCGGGGCGAAGGTGTCCGCGAAGCGCCGCAACGTCTCGGGCCGGATCGGCTCGGCCCCGTTGAAGGCCACCTGCCAGCAGCTGAGGTCGAGCTGCGCGACCTGCTCCGGGTCGGCCTTGCGGACGCACAGGTCGTAGGCGAAGTTGGGGCCGCCGCTGACCGTCGCGCGGTCGCGGTGGATCGCCCGCAGCCAGCGCAGCGGCTGTTCGAGGAAGTGCAGCGGCGACATCAGGGTGACGGGGAAGCCGCCGTACAACGGTTGCAGCAGCCCGCCGATCAAACCCATGTCGTGGTACGGCGGCAGCCAGACCAGGCCGCGGCTGTCCGTGGTCGCGTGGAAGAAGTCCTGGATGAGACCGGAGTTGTGCAGCAGGTTGGCGTGGGTGAGCATGACGCCGCGCGGGGCCGACGTCGAGCCCGAGGTGTACTGCAGCAGCGCCGGCGTCGCGGGCGGCGCCGGCTCGACCGGCTCCAGCTCGTCCGGCGCTTCGGTCGCGGCGTCCACCGCGAGCCACCGCAGCGCGCCGAGTTCGGGCGCCACCCGGGTCACCTCGTCGAGGAAGCTCAGCAGCGGCGACGTGGTCAGCGCGACGCTCGCCCCGGCGTCGTCAACGATGGCCCGCAGCCGCGGCAACGAGCGCTCCAGCTGGAACGGATCGGGTGGGTACACCGGAACGGCGACGACGCCGGCGTACAGGCAACCGAACAGGGCGGTGACGTAGTCCAGGCCGGGCGGCATCACCAGGATCGCCCGCTCACCCGCACGGACACCCGCCGCGCGCAGGCCGGCGGCGACGGCGCGGGCCTGCCGGTCGGCGTCGCCGTAGGTGAGCCGCAGCTCCTCGGTCTCCCCGTCGGCGAGGTAGGTATAGCCGAGCTGGTCGGGTTGGTCCCGCGCGCGCATCCGGAGCAGGCCGGAGATGGTCGCGACCTCGGTGGTCAATGCGGTGGGCAGCTGCGTGGCCAACAATCGCCTCCCGTCGGTTGCGCTGATCCACCCAACCGCAGTCGGGCCGTGGGCGCCTGTCAGGTTTTCTCGCGACATCGCGCGGTCGCCCGTACGGCCGTCGTCTTTCGATAAGCTGGTCAGCGGCAGTGTTGGGGGCGGCAGTGGGGTGCGTGATGGCACAGGCGCGAACGACGACGGCTCCGCCGGTGCGCGTGGTGCCCGCCAACGAAGCCAGCTGGGACGACCTTCAGACCATCTTCGGCAAACGTGGTTTCGCGGCCCGGTGCCGGTGCCAGCGCTACAAGATCCGTGACTTCTGCTGGTCGTCGGTGTCCGACGAGGAACGTGCGTTCCGCCAGCACGAACAGACCGGCGGGGGCGGGCCCCCGGGGGCCCCCCCCGCCGCCGCCCCCCCGGCGCGCCCCACGAGCGGGCTGGTGGCCTACCTCGGCGACGAGCCCGCCGGATGGTGTGCGGTGGAGCCCCGCACGGCGTACGAGCGGCTGCGGTACAACCGCGTTCCGTGGACCGGCCGCGTTGAGGACAAGGCCGACGACACGGTCTGGTCGGTCACCTGCTTTTTCACCCGGGTGGGCTACCGCAAGCGCGGCGTCGCCTCGACCCTGGCCCGCGCGACCGTGGATTTCGCGCGCGACCGCGGGGCCCGCGCCGTCGAGGGCTACCCGATGACCGTCAAGAACGTGATCGTGGACGAGTTGCACGTCGGCACCGAGCGCATGTTCCTCGACGCCGGCTACCGGGAGGTCAGCCGCCCGGCGCTGCGCCGCGTCGTGATGCGGGTCGACTTCTGATGCCATCCTCCGGCAGCGCCGCCCGGCCGGACGGGTTCGTGGCCCGCTGGTGCCGGGCCGTGCGGCAATGGCCCGATCGGCCGGCTCTCCACGCGGCCACCCGGGTCGTCACCTTCGCCGAACTCGACGCCGCGTCGGCGCAGGTCGCCACGGCCCTGCGGCAGCGGGGCATCGGTGTTGGCCACCGCGTCGCGGTGTGCCTGGATCACGACGTGTCGTTGCTGGAAACCATCATCGGGGTGCTGCGGGCCGGAGCCGCGTTCGTGCCGATCGACCACCGCCACACCGCCCTGCGGGTGGCCCAGGTCCTGGCCGCGGCCGACGTCGACCTGGCCGTGACGGAGGCCGACCGGACGCTGCCGGACTGCCCGGTGGTCGAACCCGCCGCGCTGCGGGCCGCCGGCGTGGCCGCATGCGCGTCAGCCGAGCCCGCGTCGGCCGAATTCGTGGCGCCGGCCGCCGGCGACACCGCGTACGTGTTGTTCACCTCGGGATCGACCGGCCAGCCCAAGGGCGTCGTCGTCCCGCACGGCGCGCTCGCCCGCTACCTGGACTGGGCGGTCGCCTCCTACCTGCGGTTCGGTACGGGCGGCGCGCCGCTGTACAGTTCCGTCGCGTTCGACCTGACCGTCACCACGCTCCTCGCGCCGTTGGCGGCCGGGCGGCCCGTCTCGCTCGTACCGGCGCAGGACGGCGTGTTCGGCGTGGTCGACCTGCTCGCGGACGGGTCGTGCTTCGACTTCGTCAAACTCACCCCGTCACATCTGCGGATGATGCTGGCGGCGATGGAGGACGTGCCGGTGACCGGCCGGATCGCCTGCCTGGTCCTGGGCGGCGAGGCGCTGCCGGCGGACCTGGTCCGCGACTGGCGCGCCGTGAGCCCGCACACCGTTGTCGTCAACGAGTACGGGCCGACCGAGGCAACCGTCGGCTGTTGTGTCAAGGAACTCGACGCCGGCCCGGTCCCCGACGAGATCACGATCGGGACGGCCATCCCGTCGGTGACGCTGCACGTCATGGACGACGCCGGCCGCCCCGTGCGCGATGGCGAACCCGGCGAGTTGTACATCGGCGGCGACACGCTCGCCGACGGGTACCTGGGTCGGCCGGCGCTGACCGCCCAGCGGTTCGTGGCCGACCCGTACGCCCCCGGGAAACGGCTCTACCGCACCGGCGACGTGGTGCGGCGCGACACCGACGGTGAACTGAGCTACCTCGGCCGCAACGACGACCAGGTCAAGATCCGCGGGCACCGCGTCGAGCTGGGCGAGATCGCCGTCGTGGCCCGCGCTCACCCCGACGTGCGGGACTGCGTCGTACGCGCATGGCAGCGCGACGTCGACGATGTCCGCCTCGTCGCCTACGTCGTGCCCGGACCCGGTGTGGCGTCCGACCACCTGCCCGCGAGGCTGGTGGCCCACCTGCTGGAGCGGTTGCCCGACTACATGGTGCCGCGGCAGGTGGTGGTGATCGGGGAGATTCCGCACACGATCAACGGCAAGGTCGACACGGCGCGGCTGCCGGTGCCGGCGGGTGGCGCCGGCCTACGGCACGGCTGAGCTTCGACCTCGGCCAGGAGCGCCGCAAGCTCGTCGGTCTACGGCTGAGCTTCGACCTCGGCGAGGAGCGCCTCAAGCTCGTCGTCCTGCTCGCTCTGCATCCGCAGGATGAGTTGCGCGAGGCCCTCCACGGTCGGTGACCCGAACACCTCGCGCAGCGGCAGGTCCACGTGGAAGGTCTCCCGGATGCGCGCCGCCAACTGCGTCGCGAGCAGGGAGAAGCCGTTGAGCTCGAAAAACGTGTCGTGCACGCCGATGCGGGGCACCTCCAGCAGCTCCTGGAAGATCTCGACGAGGCGGGCCTCCATCGGCGTGCGGGGGGCGACGTAGTTGTCCTCGTCCTCGTCCCAGTCGGGCAGCGGCAGCATCGCCAGGTCGTACTCGCCGTCGGTGGTGCGCGGCAGTGCCCCGAGGATGAACAGGTGCCGGGGGATCAGGTGCTCGGGCAGCCGTACGAGCAGCCGTTGCCGCAGCGCCGCGGCGTTGCCGTCCGGGTCCGGCCCGGTGAGATAACCGATCAGCACGCGGTCGCCGGCCGCGTCGACCGTTGTCGTGACGATCGCGTCGGTGACGTCCGGCAGGTCGCGCAGTTCGGCCACGGTCTCGACCGGGTCCGCGGTCAGGTCCGCGCCGACCGTGCCGACCAGCTCCAGCGTGCCGTCCGGCCAGCGCCGGGCGAGGGCGCCCGTACGGTCGGCGCCGAAGCACAGCTGCGCGACCTCGCCCGTAGCGGCGGATTGGCCGCCCGGATGCGCCAGCGTGGCCGGCGCGCCGGGCAGCTCCTCGCCCAGCGGGACCCGCAGCGGCGCGGCCGCCAGGCTCCAGTCGTCGGGCACCGTGTGCGTGGCGAGCGGACGGCCATGTTGGCCCGCCCGGTACAACGCGACGAAGCGAGCGCCGGGGGCAAGCCGGCGCAGCACCTCGACGTCATGGGAGAGCAGTTGGCCGTCGTTGTCGACGAACGCGTACCGCAGCGCCGGCAGCGGTCCGGTCAGCGCGCGCACCTGTGGCGGGCTCAGGTAGGCGACCGTGACCGCGTTGTCGCGCAGCCAGCGGCCGGGATCAAGCCCGTCCGGGCAGGCGATCAGGGTGCCGCCCGCGGCCGACGCGGTCGCCGTTGCCGCGGCCACCAAGCCGGGACGCCGCGACAGCGCCGCGAACCGGTCGTCACGGGTGAGCCCGAACCGGCCGACCGCCCAGTCGTCCCCGGGTGATCCGTCGGCGGCGGCGAGCGGCGCGGCGGGGGCCGGGTCGAGGGGATAGGCGAGGATCGCCCTGCCCGGGTCGGCGATGACGGCGCGCAGCAGCGCGTCGAGGTGCGCGACGAGGGTACGCATCAGCGGCAGCGGGTACCGCTCGGGATTGAAGTCGAGCTGCAACTGCAGCCGGCCACCGGATTCGAGCGCGCTCAGCACGAGGTCGAACTTGCTGGGCAGCGTCGTCGGGCCGGCCATCTCCGCCACGTCGAGGCCGGGAAGTTGCTCGCCGTCGGTACCACCGATGACGTTGAGGATCACCTCGAACAGCGGGGAACGGCGTGGATCGCGGGTGATGTCGAGCTGTTCCACGAGGACGTCGAGCGGCGCGTCCGAGTGCGCGTACCCGTCCAGGCTGACCTGGCGTACCCGGGTGAGCAGCTCGGCGAAGGTGGGCTCGCCCGTGAGGTCGACCCGGATCGGCAGCGTGTTGACCAGGAAGCCGATCAGCGTGTCGGTGCCGGCGTCGGTCCGGCCGGCGATGGGCACGCCCACGACGAGGTCGCGCTGGCCCGACCACCGGCCGAGCACCGTTGACAGGGCGGCGAGCAGGACCATGAACGTGGACACCCCGTGCGTACGGCACAGGGTGCGCAACGCGGTCGTCTCCGTGTCGGACAGGCCGGTGCGCACCTGGTCGCCGGATCGACGCGCGTCGGCGCGCCGGCGCGCCACCGGCATGGTCAGCGCCGCCGGAGCCGCGGCAAGGTGCGTGCGCCAGTAGCTCACGGCCTGTTCGAGCCGGTCGCCGACGAGCTGTTCGCGCTGCCAGGCGGCGTAGTCGCGGTACTGGATGGGCAGTTCGGTCAGGCCCGCGCGGGCCGCGTCGCCGCCGGTCGCGTAGAGCGCGGACAGCTCGCGGACGAACAGGCCGACCGACCAGTCATCGCAGACGATGTGGTGGGCGGTGATGGACAGCACGTGCTCGTCCTCGCTGAGCCGGATGACCATGCAGCGCAACAGTGGCCCGGTGGCGAGGGTGAACGGCGTCGAGGACTGTTCGTCGGCCAGCCGGTTGGCGGCGGCCTCCCGGTCGCCGTCGAAAGTGGACAGATCGTGGAAGTCCAGGCGCCAGTCGTCCGGGAGGTCGTCAACCACCTGGACGGGCCGGCCGTCCACGAGCGGAAAGCGCGTACGCAGGGATTCGTGGCGGGTCAGGATGACCCGCACGCTCGTCTCGAACGCCTCGACGTCGAGCTTGCCGCGCAGGCGCCGGCGACCGTGGACGTTGTACGCCACGCTCGGCAGGAGCTGGTTCTCCAGCCACAGCCGCTGCTGGTCGAAGGAGAGCACCGACGCGGCCTCCGGCGGCCGGCGGTGGATCACGCGCGGTGGGGTCGACGACGCGGCGGCGACCACCGACGCCAGCGCCGCGACGGTCCGGCACCCGAAGAAGTCCTGGACCGGGATCTGCACCCCCAGCGTCCGACGGATGCGCGCCACGATCTTAGGGGCGAGCAGGGAATGACCACCGAGCTCGAAGAAGTCGTCGTGCACCCCGAAGGCGGAGAAGCCGAGTACGTCGCTCCAGATCGCGTGAATCGCCGCCTCGTACGGCGTACGCGGCGGGGTGGACAGGCCCTGGTCTGAGGCGCGCACCATGGGTGGAAAGCTAGTTGCCGGCCGGGCCGGGCGGTTGTCACCTGTTATTGGGATGGGTCGGCGGGCCGGCGTGGTGGCGTACCGGCTTCACGTGACATCCTCCGTGGCCACCGCGCTCATACCGTTGCCACGGACGGTTCGCGCGAAAGCGGGGAGTGACAGCCATGGACCTGAGCCTGTTCTTCTTCGCCGACGAAACCGACAACGCCGACGACGGCTACCGGCTGCTGCTCGACAGCGCGCGGTTCGCCGACGCGCACGGCTTCTCGGCGGTGTGGACGCCGGAACGGCACCTGCACACCTTCGGCGGTCGCTACCCGAACCCCGCGGTCACCGGCGCCGCCGTCGCCGCGGTCACCGAACGGGTCGCGATCCGGGCTGGCAGCGTCGTGGCGCCTCTGCACCATCCGATCCGCATCGCCGAGGAATGGTCGGTGGTGGACAACCTGTCCCACGGCCGGGTCGGCGTGTCGATGGCCTCGGGCTGGCACGCGGGCGACTACGTCATCCGGCCGGAGAACTACACCGACCGCAAGAGTGTCATGGTGGACACGGTCGACACCGTCCGCCGTCTCTGGCGCGGCGAGGAGGTGGAGTTCCCGGACGGTACCGGCGAGAAGCGGCCGGTGCGGATCTTCCCGACGCCCGTCCAGCCGGAGCTGCCGATCTGGATCACCAGCTCCGGTACGCCCGAGACCTTCCGGGTCGCCGGCCGGCTCGGCGCCGGACTGCTGACGTACCTGCTCGGCCAGGACCACGACACGCTGGCCCGCAACATCGCCGCCTACCGCGAGGAACTGGCGGGCGGGCCGGGCCACGTCGTCGTCATGCTGCACACGATGATCGGCGCCGATCGCGACGAGGTGCTCGGACTGGTACGGCCGCCCTTCACCCGGTACCTGCGAAGCTCGATGGACCTGGTCGTCAGGACGGCCGGGCAGTTGCAGGCCGGCCTCGACCTCGACGATCTCCCCGAGCAGGTCAAGGAACGGCTCATCGAGCGCGCCGCCGACCGCTTCATCCGGACGAGCAGCCTGTTCGGCACCGTGGACGACGGCCTGGACGTGTTGCGTCGCCTGGCGGCCATCGGGGTGGACGAGGTCGCGTGCCTCATCGACTTCGGCGTGCCGGCCGACGAGGTCCTCCGGTCGCTGCACCACCTCGCCGAACTGCACCAGCGGGTGAACTCCGCTGACGGGGTGACCCGGCCCGCCGGGTGAACCAACCGCCGCCGGCGCAGGCCGGCGGCGCGCACGCGCGGAGGGGATGGGTTCATGGCCGACCTGCGGAGCCGGATCGCGGCGCTGTCCCCGGCGCAACGTGCCCTGCTGGAGTCACGGCTGGCCAGCCGGATGCTGACGGGCGGCCGGGTCCTGGACCGCATCCAACCCCGGGACCGGACAACGCCCACGCCGCTGGGCATCGCGCAGCAGCGGGAGTGGGCGATCTCGCGGCTGCGCGGGGCGAACAATGTGCCCGGCGCCTTCCGGGTCGACGGAAAGGTGGACCTCGACCTGTTCGGCCGGGTCCTCACCGAACTGCTGCGCCGCCACGAAATCCTGCGATCCACTGTGGAGATCCAGCCGGACGGCGTGCCCGTTCAGGTGGTCCGGCCGGTGACCGCCGTGCCGACCCCCGTCACGGACCTGACCGGGCTGGACCCCGACGCGCAGGTGGAGCGGGTCCGCCAGCTCTGCCGGGCGGCCATCCTGCGGCCCTTCCGACCGGATGATCCGCAACGGCTGCGCATCGACCTGTTCCGTCTCGCGCCGGACGCCCACGTGTGCCTGCTCATCACCGACCACGCCGCCTCGGACGCCTGGTCCCTGGCGATCCTGATCCAGGAGATCGCCGCGCTGTACAGCCGGCGCGGCGACGGCTCGGCGCTGCCGGCGCTGCCCATCCAGTTCGGCGACTTCGCGGTGTGGCAGCGCGCGCGGTCCGGACCCGAGCACCTCGACGCCGAGGTGCGGCACTGGCGCCGGACGCTCGCCGGCATTCCCGCCTCGATGCCGCTGCCGGCCGACCGGGACGCCCCGGCCCGACCGACGTACGCCGGCGACACCCACACCGTCGACCTGCCCGCCCACCTGGTCGCCGACATCCGGGCGTTCAGCGAGAGCGAGAACACGTCCCTGTTCCCGATCCTGCTCGCGGCGAGCGCCGTGCTCCTGTGCCGTCACCTCGACCGCAATGACGTCGTCATCGGGTCACTCGCCTCCGGCCGGACCCGGTTGGAGACCGAGGCGCTCGTCGGCTGCTTCGCCAACCCGCTGCCGCTGCGGATGCGGGTGACCGACGACGACACGCTGCGCGCGGTGGTGGGACAGGCGCGCGACACCCTGGCCACCGCGCTCGACCACCAGGACCTGCCGTTCGACCGGCTGGCCGAGGAGCTGGGCCTGGGCCGCGAGTCGGTACGGACGTCGCTGAGCCGGATGTGGATCAACGTCATCACGGTACCGGCCCGCAGTGTCGAACTGCCGGGACTGACGTTCGCCCCGGCAGCCGTGGACCTGGGCCTGGCCTCGGTCGACCTCACGCTGTCGGCGACGCCGGAGGGCGACCGCCTGCGGCTGCACTGGCAGTACATGACGGAGCTGTTCGACCGGGACACCGTGGCGCTGCTCGCCGACCAGTTCCACGCCGTCCTGCGGCAGGTCGTCGCGAACCCGGACCGGACCGTCGGCGAGGTGGACTTCACCCTCCCGGACGGGCCGCAGGCACCGCACGCCCCGCCCACCGCCGAGGAGGAAGGGCTGGCGGCGTTGCGGCGCCGGGTGACCCTCGCCCCGTACGCGCCGGCGGTGGTCTGCGACGGCGTCGTGACCACGTACGCCGACCTTCACCGCGACGCCGACCGGTTCGCCGGACTCCTGCGCGCGCAAGGCCTGCGCGACGGCTCGCGGGTCGCCGTCCGGCCGCGACCGTCGCGGCAC
>JAEZGP010000715.1 GCA_023437285.1 Actinomycetes bacterium
GTGCCGCCCGCGGCCGGGCGTCGCCGCGCGGGCAGCGCGACGACCGAGGTCGCGCCGCCCCGGGGCAAGGTGGCGCTGCTGACCGGCTGCGTCCAGGACGCGTTCTTCACCAGCGTCAACCGCGACACGGTGACGCTGCTGGCCGCCAACGGCATCGAGGTGATTGTCGCGAAGGGGCAGGGCTGCTGCGGCTCGCTGAGCCTGCATAACGGCCGCGACCGGGAGGCGGCCGGCATGGCCCGGCGGCTCGTCGACCAGATCCCCGACGACGTCGACGCCATCATCACCAACGCGGCGGGCTGCGGCTCGACGCTGAAGTCGTACGGCGAACTGCTCGCCGACGACCCGCGCCGCGCCGAGCGGGCCCGCGGCTTCGCCGCGAAGGTCCAGGACATCACCGAGTACCTGGGGCAGCGTGACACGGTGGCGCCGAGCCATCCGATCGCGTTGCGCGTCGCCTACCACGACGCCTGCCACCTCGCCCACGCCCAGGGCGTACGCCGCCAGCCGCGCGAGCTGATCGGCGCGATCCCCGGCGTGGAGCTGGTCGAGCTCGCCGAGCCGGATCTGTGCTGCGGTTCCGCTGGGGTGTACAACATCCTGCAGCCCGAGGCCTCGGCCGAACTGGGGGACCGCAAGGCGCGGCACGTCAGCGCCGCCCGTCCGGACCTGCTGGTCGCGGGCAATCCCGGCTGTCTCATGCAACTGGCCGGCGCCGCCGTGGCGGCCGGGACGCCGGTGGCTACGGCGCACACCGTGGAACTGCTGGCCGCGGCGACGGACGCCGAGCGCGCCGCCGCGCTCACGGCGCGGTGCGCGCCGGCCGACGCACCTCGGTAGCCGCGCCTCGGTAGCGGCACCTCGGTAGCGGCCGCCGACCGGGCGGCAGGCGTCCTGAACCACCGGCGAGACGCATTCACATTTATCTTTGGAATGGTTACAATCTCCGTGGGAGCCTGAGGGCTGGCGCGACCGCGAACAGCGTCGTCGCGCCGTTGTCGTTGTCGATGTTGCGTGGTCTCGACGTGCCGTAACTGGTCGAGGGCCCCGGCGATGTCGCGTGTCACCACTCTGTTCGAGCAATCCAGAGCCTGTCACGACGCGAAATGGAGATTCCCTATGCCCTCACACCTGCCCAGCCGATCCGGTGGACGACACCGGTCGGCCATGCGGGCGGTCCTCATCGCCCTCGCCGCGCTGCTCCTCGGGCTGGCCGGCACCCTGACCATCGGCAACCCCGCCCAGGCCCACGGCACGATCGTCGACCCGCCGACCCGCGCCTACCAATGCTGGTCGACCTGGGGCGGCAACCACATGGACCCGGCCATGCAGCAGCAAGACCCCATGTGTTGGCAGGCCTTCCAGGCCAACAACGACACCATGTGGAACTGGATGAGCGCGCTGCGCGACGGCCTCGGCGGCAACTTCCAGGGCTCGACCCCGGACGGGAAGCTATGCAGCAACAACATCGCCCGCAACGACAGCCTGAACAAGCCCGGCGCATGGAAGACCACCAACGTCGGCAACAACTTCACCATGCACCTGTACGACCAGGCCAGCCACGGTGCTGACTACTTCCGGGTGTACGTCAGCAAGAACGGGTACGACCCGACGACCAAGGCCCTCGGCTGGGGGGACCTCGACTTCATCACCCAGACCGGCAGGTTCGCGCCGGCGAACGACATCACGTTCAACGTCTCGACCTCCGGCTACACCGGGCGGCACGTCGTGTTCACCATCTGGCAGGCCTCCCACCAGGACCAGACCTACATGTGGTGCAGCGACGTGAACTTCGGCGGCGGCAACACCCCGATCACGTCGGCGCCGGTGACCACGCGGGCGCCGGTCACGTCCGCGCCGGTGACCACGCGGGCGCCGATCACGACCCGGGCGCCGGTCACCTCGGGCGGCCCCGTCACGGGTGGCTGCTCGGCCACGTACGCGAAGGGCTCGGAGTGGAACGCGGGCTTCTCCGCGACCGTGACCGTCACCGCCGGCAGCGCGGCCATCAACGGGTGGACCGTACGGTGGACCTGGCCGAACGGCCAGACGATCACACAGGCGTGGAGCGCGACCGTGAGCTCGAGCGGCTCGGCGGTCACCGCGACCAACGCCAGCTACAACGGACGGCTCGGCGCTGGCCAGAGCACCAGCTTCGGGTTCAACGGAACGTGGAGCGGCACCAACACCGCACCGACGCTCACCTGCACCGCCAGCTGACAATCCAGTGGTACCCGTGGGGGTCCGGCGAAGGCCGGGCCCCCACGGCCGTCCCCGCACGGGCCAGCGTCGCCGCGCGATCGCCCACAGCAGGCCCGCGCGATCGCCTGAAGCAGACTTGGGGACGGCGGCGGCGCGCCTATAGTCGGGCCATGCCGAGGATCGCTACCGCGGAGCGGGTCGACCGCGACCAACTGATCGACTTCATCCGGCCACGCCACCACCTCGTCCTCATGACGGTCCGGCGCGACGGCAGGCCGCAGGCCTCACCGGTGACCGGCGGCGTGGACGCGCAGGGCCGCATCGTCATCTCGACGTACCCCGACCGGGCCAAGGCGCGCAACCTGCGGCGCGACCCGGCCGCGACCGTACTGGTCCAGTCCGACGACTGGGACGGGCCGTACGTGCAGGTCGACGGTACCGCCGAGGTGCTGGACATGCCCGCCCGGGAAACCGAGGACGCGCTGGTCGAGTACTTCCGGTGCATCTCGGGGGAGCACCCCGATTGGGACGAGTACCGCGAGGCCATGCGCCGGCAGCGCAAGTCGTTGATCCGCGTCACGATCGACGCGTGGGGTCCGATCGCGACGGGCGGCTTCCCGGCCGACCGCGCCCCGTCGTAGGCACCTGGTCGGCCCACCTCGGTGAGCTTGACGGTCATCGGTCCGGCTTGATGTTTGTGGGTCGGCCGGCGGGACGGCGCGCATAATCTTGGGCAACGCCCAGTGGAGCCGCAACAGCGTCGGAGAGTGCCGTGGTAAGCCCGTACGAGATCGAGGAAATCTTCCCCGACACCACCGCCGGACCGGTGCGGCTGCCACGCCAGCAGGCCGGCCGCTCCCCGCAGGGCGTGGCGATGACCCTGGTGGCCGACTACACCGTGGGCACGCGGGCCTGGCTGCCGTCGGCGGCGATCGTGGCGCTGCTGGGGGAGTCCGGGGTCACCATCGCGGGAGCCCGCACGGCGATCAGCCGCCTGGCCCGCCGGGGCGTCCTGGAGAGCCGTCGGGAGGGCCGGCACAGCTCCTACCGCCTGACGGTGGCGGCCGCGAGCGACCTCGCCTCCGGCGGCGCGTGGATCGCCAACTTCGCCACCCGCGCCGACGCCTGGGACGAATGGTGGACCCTCGTCGCCTTCTCCCTGCCCCAGGAGGAAAGTACGCAGCGGCGCCTGCTGCGCGGGCAGCTGCGCTGGCTGGGCTTCGCCCCCCTCTACGACGGGCTGTGGGTCTCACCCGACGCGTTGAACCCCACGGTCAAAGACCGGCTCCTGTCCGTCAGCGGCGGTGCCATCAGCGTCTTCCGGGCCCGGCACGTCGAGCTGCCCATCGCCACCAACCGCGACCCCATCGAGGCGTGGGACGTGGCCGCCGTCGCCCGCCAGTACGAGGCCTTCGTCGGGTACTGGGAGCCGCTGCTGCCCAGCGTGCGCAACCGTACGATCACCGGCGCCGCCGCGGTACGGGCCCGTACCGAGATCATGGACACGTACCGGCGCTTCCCGGTCCTCGACCCGCAGCTTCCGATCCAGTTGATGCCGGGCAACTGGCCACGGGCGCGGGCCCGCCAGGCCTTCGCCGCCATCTACGACGGGCTCGCCGAACCGGCGCAGGAACACGTGCGCGCCGTCGTGGCGAGGTTCGGCGATCCGCACCCCGGCATCCGGGCCCACACCACGCAGGAGCTGGGGGCCGGCGCCTGGGACACCTCCGCCGCCCCGACCGAACCGGCCTAGCACTCCAGCCGCATGTGGTTGAGGTGGCGTCTTCGCTGGTAGTGGCTGATCTGTGCGCGGTGTTGATGTCGGCGCTGAGGGTGAGAAGGCCTGCAGGGCTAGATGATCTTTTCCCGCGAGGCTCGCCATGTTCGCAGAGGAACGTCTTGATCGTCGATCAATGCCGTCGACTGATGCTGATGTTGTGCCGGGGCCGCGACAGCAGGCTCAGCGCCGCCAGCCAGGTCGCCGCAGTGATCGCGGTTCCTCAGATCGTTGTGAAGGAAACCGCAGCGACAAGAAGGGCCTCTGCCATCTCAAGGTGGACTACCTCGACGACGACACCGTGTTCGAGCTGGCCGACGACACCCCGGTCGTCGTTGAAACGGCCGGAAAGGATCCGGCCCCGGTCCGCCGCTTGAAGGCCCAGATGAGGCGTACCGAGAAGTGGATCAGGGGCGCCGGAGCCCACCACCGCAGCAAATCCGGGCACCACGGTAGCTCGGCCGTAGAGACCCACTCGAGCGCCCATGTGGCGAAGAAGCACGTACGCGAGCACATGGCCGCCCAGCTCAACGAGATGGCCGAGGAGGTCAGCCAGCTCGGCGACTATGAGACGGTCGCGGCGGAGGCCAAGAAGCTCGCCAAGGCCGTCCTGGCCAAGTGAACGGCCTGCCCTGATCAGCGGAAAGGCCGGCCCGTCGTTTCGCGAGGGACCGGCCTTTCCATGTTCCGGGACAGCGTCAAGCCGCGACGGTGCGGGCTTCACCATCGCTTACGCGCCGACCAGCCTGCTGCGCACGTAGAGGTTGTACCCGAACGTCCACGTGGTGTTTCCGGCGAACAGCGGCCGGCAGTAGGCCTGGATCCCGTGCGCCCAGTACCAGTCGCGGCGCGCCTCGCAAGTGGCGCGGTTGCGGTAGAAGCCCTTGTACAGCCAGGCGAAGGTGTCGGCCTGAACCGCCTGCGCGACGGATGGGGCCGACGGTGACGTTACGGCGCTGGGGACCGGCCCAGCTGCGGCGGCCGTGGCCGGCAGCAGGGACAGCGCGCCGATCAACGCTGCGCCCAGCGCGTACCGAGGAGTCTTCGCGTTCTTCATGACACACCCCCGTGATCTACAAAGTGGTGGACTGAGAACCCGCGCTCCTACCCGCTTTTTTCAAGATCAATCAGAGGAGCAGGACGACCTTTCCCTGGCCGTGGCCGGACTCGACCGCGCGGTGGGCCTCGATGACGTCTGCTAACGGGTACGTGTGGACGGGCAGGGTGACGGTGCCCTTGGCAGGGTCGCCCCCAGCGACCGGACGTAGGCGTGGTTGGCAGGGCTGGCCGTGGAGATGACTGTCGCGCCGGCCTCGCGGGCGAGCTGCACGGCCAGCGAGCCGACCGATCCGGCGGCGGCGGGCACGACCACTTCCCCGCCGCGGCACGCGTCCTCACCCAAAAAGCACCGACCGTGCACGTTCACATCGAACGCTTTCATTGTCAAGAAGTGAGGACCGCAAGGGCGGTTGCCTGCACTGCTTGGCCTTTATCAGTCGTTGATCTCGGGCGCCGGGTCAGGAGGGCAGGGTGGGCAGGTCGATCCGCGACGGGTGGGCCGCGTCGTGGGAGATCTCCTGCCGGGCCACGACGGTCGTGGCGGCGCTGGCGGCGGGTTCGCCGGTGCCGGGATTGCGGGCATAGCGCGGGTGCGCGCCTGAGCTGACCTGTACGCCGATGCGGTGGCCGACCGCGAACTGGTGAAACGTGGGCCACAGGGGCACGTCGACCTCGACGAAGCCGTCCTCGTCGGGCCGCGGATCGGTGGCGGCCGTGCCGACGGCGCCGACGCGGCGGATGCCGTCGCACACCGTCAGGGCCCGGCCGTCCGGGTACACGTCGCAGATCCTGACGAACACGTCCGCGCTGGCGGCCGACGACCGGAACCGGATCCGGGCGACCGGCTCCCCGGCGATGACGACGGCCCGCTCCAGCGCGGCGCTGCGGAACGCGACCACGTCGGCGCGGCGTTCGTGGTCGCTGTTGTCCAAGGCGCCGTCGGCCGGGTTCAGGCTGGGACCGCCGAGCGCCGGCGTGGGCTCGTCGGGGTCGTACGTGTAGCGGGTGACGCCGCCGTCGGGCACCGCCGGGTCGAGCAGCCCGCCCGCGTGCAGATGCCACGGCCGCGTCGTGGTGCCCGGCGGCGGCCAGGCGGGCAGGTCATGCCACTGCCCGGCGCCGGTCAGGTACGCGCGCACCGGCGCCGTACGGGTCGAGGGCGCCCCGGCGAAGTGTTCCCTGAGGAACGCGATCGACTCGGCGAGGAACGGATTCTGGTCGCTTGCGTGGCCCCACGGGCCGATCGTCAGCCGTGGCGGCCGCCCGACCGCGGCGAGCTGCGCGTAGTTGCGCAGCTGCCAGGGCAGGAAGATGTCGTACCAGCCGGTGGCCATGTAGACGGGTGCGGTCACGTCGGCCACCGACGCGGTGTGCGACTGTTGCGTCCAGTAGTCGTCGGTGAGGCGCTCGTGGGCCACCCAGTCCTGGTACCAGCTGATCGGGTGGCCGGCCACGGCGGTGTCGGCGCGCGAGAGCGGCAGCACGTCGAACGC
The DNA here is from genome assembly GCA_023437285.1 of Actinomycetes bacterium. Taxonomy (GTDB): domain Bacteria; phylum Actinomycetota; class Actinomycetes; order Mycobacteriales; family Micromonosporaceae; genus Luedemannella. Next base: position 6,532 of record JAEZGP010000715.1, read on the forward strand.
TTCGGCCAGCTTGCGGTCACCCCGCCGCGCGAGGACGGCCCGCACCACGACCCCGCGCAGGCCCTTGAGCGCCATCATCCGCGACCAGCCGAGCGCGTTGGCCAACGCGAAGGCGCCGTTGTGCCAGGTGGTCGCACCGAAGTCGGCCATCGTGACGTTCAGGCACAGGGCGTCGGGGGCGTTGTCGGGATCGTCGCGGCGCATCCGGCCCGCCACCGCCCACTGCGTGTACCCCAGATAGCTCTCCCCGAGGGTCGCGACCGTGCCGGTGAACCAGGGCTGGCGGCGTACCCACCGGTGGGTGGCGATGCCGTCGCGCTGCTCGTCGAGCTGCGGCACGAAGGTGCCGCCGGAGCCCGCCGTACCCCGGCAGCTCTGCACCAGGACGGTGAAGCCCTCGCGGGCCAGGGCCGGTGCGTGGGTGAGCGCGCCGTCCCGGCCGTACGGCGAGCGGACGACGATCGTGGGCAGCGCCGGCACGACCGCCCCGTCCGGCACGTAGAGATCGGCGACGAGCGTGACGCCGTCGTCCATCGGTACCCGCAACCGGCGCACCCTGTACGTGCGCGACCCCGGCGCGGCCGCGTCGACGCCGGTCCCGCGCAGCCAGCGGGCCAGTCGGCGGCGCATGCCCGTCATCGTTCATCCTTCGGTCAGCAGGTCAGAACCATACGACAGCGGGTGCCGCATGATGATCACCGGTGCCGGTCCGGGTGACACATCGACGAAACCGGCTATGGGCGAGGATAGATCCCCGGGCGGACGGCGGACGTGGGGGGCGGCCGGCCGCGCGGGGGGCCCCGCGCGGCG